>JBFKJL010000022.1:0-17044 GCA_041631795.1 Saprospiraceae bacterium
TGAAATATTCTTCAGGGATCTGGAATTGAGAAAACCGGATTACTTTTTAAATGCTGCGGGTAAAAATGCATCTGAAACAATAGGCCAGATCATAGCGCAAATAGATGGTGTTTTAACAAAACTCAAGCCAGATGCTTTTTTGGTTTTGGGGGACACCAACAGTTGCCTTTGTGCCATACCTGCAAAAAAGCACAAGATCCCAATTTTTCACATGGAAGCGGGCAACAGGTGTTTTGACCAAAGGGTGCCAGAGGAGACAAACCGGAGGATCGTTGACCACATCAGTGATATCAATCTGACCTATAGTGACATCGCCCGTGAATATCTCTTGCGAGAAGGCCTGCCACCAGACAGGATCATCAAGACGGGCAGCCCCATGTATGAAGTTTTGCAATACAACCTCAAAAGGATAAAGACCTCGGATGTCCTCAGCCGCTTAAACCTTACAGAACACAAGTTTTTCGTTGTTTCAGCCCACCGGGAAGAAAACATAGAACCGGAAGGGGCCATCGATCGCCTTGCCGGTTTGCTCAACGCTTTGGCAGAAACATACGCCTTTCCCGTCATAGTCTCCACGCATCCGCGAACCTTGAAGAAAATAGAATCCGTCAAAATCAATTTTCACGATAATATCCGGTTGTTAAAGCCACTTGGATTTCTGGACTACGTCCATTTGCAGATGCGGGCATTTGCTGTTTTGTCCGACAGTGGGACGATCTCTGAGGAATCGTCCATTCTTAATTTTCCTGCCATTAATATCCGTGAAGCTCACGAAAGGCCCGAGGCTTTTGAAGAGGCAGCAGTCATGATGACCGGGTATAACCAGGAGAGGGTCTTCCAGGCATTGGACATATTGAAAGATCAGCCCAGGGGTGTAAGGGTGATCCAACCTGTCTCGGATTACAGCAAGCCCAATGTGTCTGAAAAGGTTGTCCGGATCATTTTATCTTATGTGGATTATGTCAACAGGGTCGTCTGGCAAAAGCATTAAGGTCAGGCGCTGAATTATTTTTAACCAGGCTAAACGTCATAACTATGCAAAACGATTTATCACATTATTACGTAGCGATCATGGCTGGTGGTGTAGGGTCCAGGTTTTGGCCTGCCAGCCGCGACCAAAAGCCGAAGCAATTTCTAGATATCCTGGGTGTGGGCAAATCGCTGATACGGCTCACATTTGAAAGATTCCTGTCAATAATTCCCGCTGAAAGGATCCTTGTTGTGACCCACAAAAATTACAAGTCCCTGACTCAGGAGCACTTGCCGGAAATACCTGAGCAGAACATCATCACCGAACCATCGAGGAACAATACCGGACCGTGTGTCGCCTATACCGCATTCAGGTTACAAGCTATGGACCCGAAGGCTGTTTTCGTCATTGCCCCATCTGATCATGTGATCCTGAAAGAAGACGAATTCCTGGAGCATATCAAAGAGGCCCTCGATTATGCCGCACACAATGAAGCGATCGTTACCCTGGGTATTCAGCCTTCACGGCCTGATACCGGGTATGGGTATATTGAAACATCAGAAGACAGTCGACAAATATTGAAACGCGTATCGAGTTTCAGAGAAAAACCCGATCTCGCGACAGCTGAGGAATATCTGAGATCCGGCAATTACTACTGGAATGCAGGTATCTTTATCTGGAGTGCCATGACGATACTCCAAAACTTTAAAAAGGATTCGCCGGATATTTACAGTATACTCGCCACAGATGTGTCGAAATACAATACATCCGGGGAGCAGGATTACATTGATTCAGTGTATCCCACAACGCCATCAATATCGGTCGATTATGCCATCCTAGAAAAGGCGCGAAATGTCTTCACCATTCCTGTGGACATCGGCTGGAGCGATCTCGGAACGTGGAATTCATTGCACGCCTATATTGATAAAGACAGTGATGACACAGTCTTGATCGGAGAGAATACAATCATGATCGACTCAAAAAACTGCCTTGTCAAAACAGATCCCGATAAGCTCGTCATCATTAAAGACCTCGATGGTTTCATTGTCGTCGATGAGGAAGATGTTCTGTTGATTTACCCTAAAAACAAGGAACAGGAAATCAAGCAAATCCGATCAACCTATGGAAAGGGCGGGTACCTTTAATAGACTTCAGGTTTAAATTCGTGTTTCGAGGATCTCAAGAATTTTTGAGGAGGCGTCACCCATTCCGAATATCATTTTACGCTCTGCCGGGGGCATGGCGAGATATTTTCTGGCACTTTTGACTATATCGTCAGGAGCCAGGCCAACCAGGATGTTTTGATCTTCAGAAAGCGCCTCGGCCCGCTCGGTTTCACTTCTCAAAACGATCACACGCTTGCCGAGCACCGGACCCTCTTCCTGGATGCCCCCACTATCCGTCAAAATGAGGTCCACCGATTGCATAAGAAAGATGAAGTTGCCGTAATCCAGGGGCGAAACAAGGTGAATATTCATATTTTTCGAACAATACTTATTGACAGCCTTGCGGACACGGGGGTTTTTATGGACGGGGAAAATAATGTGAATGTCTTCCTTTGCAAGGTCGTTGATGGCCTTCAGCATGGCATCCATAGCCTGGCCCAGGACTTCCCGCCTGTGCAGGGTCAGCAGAACAATCCGCCTGTTGCCTTGTTTCAGGTCCTGAACGGATGAGGCCAGGTCATTATCCGGGATATAGCTGCCTGATGTTATTTTATCAATAGCCCAGAGAAGGGCATCTGTGCCGGTGTTTCCTGTGATGAATACAGAGTTTTTGCTGATGCCTTCAGCAATGAGATTTTGGGCCGCAGTTGTGGATGGCGCACAGTGAATATCAGAAATGTGATCCACCAGGATGCGGTACATTTCTTCTGGAAATGGCCTGTATTTTTGTCCAGTTCTGAGGCCGGCCTCAATATGCATGACGGGCACCATATTGTGGTAGGCAGCAAAGGCGCCGCAATAAGTCGTGGCCGTATCTCCCTGGACAATGACAATATCCGGCTGTTGCATTTCCATGAGTCTTGACATGGCCATCGTCATGTAGGCGATCATTGCCGGGAGGTCGGTATTGTGCTTTGAAGCCTCAAGAGTGATATCGGGTTTGATGTTAAAAAATTCCAGGGCTGTGTCTATAAGAATGTCGTGCTGGCCCGATACACACAGGACGGGCTTAAATTTGTCGCTTTGAAGTAATAAATTGTGGAGGGTGGCTATTTTTATAGCTTCCGGGCGGGTGCCTATGATGATTAACACATTTTTCACAAAGCAATTTTAATAACATCTGTCAAAGTAAACAAATCCTGGCTTTTTCTCTGACCAGAACAGGCAGCACAGCCTATGCCTCTGCAATGTTTGACCTGTTGGATGATCACAAACTTAAAGTTTATGTATCCTGTTATAGCCCGGAGCCCTACAATGTGAAGACCCGCAAATTGATAACCTATACAACCTGGATCGACTTTGTCATTTCGTCAGCCCTCTTCAGTATCTATATACCCTTTTGCCTGTTCTTCCATAAATTCTGCTATAGCTACAGCACCTTGTATATGCCTGTTTTCCACCCCTGGAATTTGATCATGGTTCTATGGGGGCGGATATTCGGGTATACCTGTGTTGTAACGGTCCATGATGTTGGTTTTCACCCCGGGAAAGAAAATCTATTACTTGAAGGCATGCAAGCGATGACAATCCGACTGTCTTCAGAAGTGGTCTTCCTTTCGAGGAATCAGCGACAAAAAGCCCGCGAGCGAGGCTTTGAAGGGGGCATTGTGATCCCGCATCCGTTTGTGTATCCCGATGCGATCAAAACAAACGTTCTTGTCCATGAATCTTCGATGAGAGTTTTATTCCTGGGGCGCCTTGACAGGAATAAGGGGGTTGATGATCTGAAAGCCATCGACACCTTCCTCAAGGGCTGCCAGGCAGGACTGACAGTTGCGGGACAGCCCGGAGATTTTAATGCTGCCGATTTGGACGGTCTGAATGTTATCGACAGATTTTTAATGCCGGCAGAATTGAACAGTTTACTGATGACACATCATATCCTCCTTCTTCCCTATGTCAGTGCAACGCAATCGGGGATCATTCCAATAGGCATTTTGGCCAATATGCCAATGGTTATTACAAGGGTGGGCGGTATGGAGGAACAGATTCCGGCTGATTGTGCCGTGTTTGTGGAACCGAGCCCGGATGCCATCGTGGATGGTTTGAGCAAAATGCTCCACGACCCCACTCTTTTTGGGCGTGTCAAAACCAATTTGCTTAAATACAAAGTAGCTTACAAGCGTGATTATACGAAAAAGGTCGCTGAATTATTCCATTAGATTTCCTTGCGCAAGCGCGCTACGGGAATATTGAGCTGTTCCCGGTATTTGGCGACTGTACGGCGGGCGATATTGTATCCCCTTTTTTGCAACAGTTCCTTGAGTTTTTCATCTGAAGCAGGCTTTCTTTTGTTCTCTCCCGATATGATATCGGTGAGTATGTTTTTCACCTCAAGTGTAGAGACTTCGGTTCCATCCTGTGTCAAAATGGATTCTGAGAAAAAGTCTTTCAGTCTTTTTGTGCCAAATTCTGTCTGAACAAATTTGCTGTTGGCCACTCTCGAAATGGTTGAAATATCTAGGCCGGTAATTTCAGCAATATCTTTCAGTATCATAGGCTTAAGCCTGCGCTCATCGCCGGTCAGAAAGTATTCTTCCTGGAATTGCATGATCGAATACATGGTTTTATACAGTGTTTCCTGCCTTTGCTTGATTGCGTCAATAAACCATTTGGCCGAATCAATCTTTTGCTTGATAAACATGATGGCCTCTTTTTCCTTTTTAGTTGACCTGCGCCCCTTGGAACTGTCCTTGTAGGCCATCAGCATTTCCAGGTAGTGATCATTGATCCTGAGATCTGGGGCGTTTTTACTGTTGAGGACAAGGTCGAGATCTCCTTCGCGGTTTGTAATGATAAAATCAGGGACGACATACTGGGTTGAACTATTGGATGGTCCTGCAATGCCGCTGGCAGGTTTGGGGTTCAGTTTTAATATTTCATGGATGGCATCTCTCAGTTCCGTTTCGGACAGAAAAAGATTTTTTTGAAGTTTCTGGTAGTGTTTTTTGGAGAACTGTTCAAAGTGGTTTTCGAGGATCTTTAGCGCCAGTTGCCTGGACTTGCGGTGGTCTTCGGTGTTCTTGTTCAATTTTGATCTTAGTTGGAGTATCAGGCTTTCTCTCAGATCCCGCGCGCCAACTCCGGGAGGGTCAAAGGTCTGCACTCTTTCGATCATCGTTTTTATTTCTTCTGACCCGGCTTCCATGTTCTGGTTAAACAACAGGTCGTCCATAATTGCTTCAGGCGCTCTGCGCAAGTACCCGTCATCGTCAATGCTCCCGATGACTTGCTTGCCAATCATTATTTCTCTTTCTGACTGAAGATCCATCATGCCCAACTGCCTGATGAGGTAATCGTGAAAAGATCCCTGAACAGCAATGGGAACGGTTTTTTCTTCCAGCTCGTAGTAATTGTCACCCTTCATTTTATAGTTGATGGGATCATCTTCGATGTATTCTGATATGTAGTCATCCAGTTCAAAATCTTCAGATTTCACTTCTTCCCCTTCCTCGGCGTTTTCTTCGCTGCCGATGTCGTACACATCCTGGGCGTCCTCACCCTCATCCAACGCGGGATTGGATTCCAGTTCTTCTTTGATCCGCTGATCCAGGGTCGCAGTCGGTATCTGGAGCAACTTCATCAGCTGAATTTGTTGAGGAGACAGCTTCTGAAGCATCTTCTGGCTTAAATTCTGTTTAAGCATAAATGGCTTATTTGCATTATTTTTAACAATTCAATAGATCCACCCGTTCATACGGCCCGGGATATTAAACAAATATAAAAAATAATAACACATTATTATTTTATTTAATGCATAAATAATTTGTAGATAGGTTTTAACACTTTAGATAAAAAAATTATATGAATACAGGCCAGCGATTATCCCAAATGAGACAAGTCATGTCCGAAGCACATATTGATGCATACATTATTCCATCAAACGATCCCCACCAGAGCGAATATGTCGCTGACCACTGGAAGTCCAGGGAGTGGATTTCTGGGTTTACCGGATCTGCCGGGACGGTTGTTGTGACAAATGACCATGCAGGCTTGTGGACAGATTCGAGGTATTTTCTCCAGGCTGAGGAGCAGCTGAAGTCCAGTTCGTTTGTCCTTCACAAAATGTACGACCAGTTTTCAGCTGGACACATTGATTGGATGAAGGGTCATTTGCAGGAAGGTGCGCGTCTGGGTATTGACCCCTTATTGTTCTCAATAATTCAGGAAGAGGACCTCCAGAAAAAGCTTGGTGGAGCGGGAATGCATTTGGTTTATATAGAAAATATCATGGATAAGATCTGGAGTGACAGGCCGGAACTTCCCCGTAACAAGATATTCAGGCATGATGTGCGGTATGCCGGCAGTTCACGCAGCGAAAAAATTTCTGTCATCAGGGATCAGATGAAGACTTTGGGGGCAGATTATCATCTTGTCAGCACCCTGGATGATATAGCCTGGTTATTCAACATTCGCGGTCGCGATGTCGATTACAATCCGGTAGTGATAGCCTACGCAGTGATCGGGCCGAATGGTGTTGTCTTGTTTATCGATCCCGCAAAGATCGATGCTGGCCTTGCATCTGAATTCAAGGGTGATGCTATCGAGATCATGGATTATCAAAGCCTCGCCGGATTCCTGAATAAACTTCCTGAATCGGCATCCATTCTTGTACATAAGCCGAGTACGAGCATAGCCATGTACAGGGCGATCAATGCCCGGATCATTCCGGGGCAGCTGATATCAAGGGATCTGAAATCCACCAAGAACGCCACGGAGCTCAAGCATGTCAAGGATGCCATGGTGAAAGATGGGGTGGCGTTGGTCAGGGCATTCATGTGGCTTGAAAATGAGTTAAAAACCAGGACTGTATCAGAATTGGAATTTTCGGACAAACTCGCCGAATGCCGTGCCACCCAGGATGGCTACTACGGGGAGAGTTTTGGAGCGATTATCGGGTACCGCGGCAATGGCGCTATCATCCATTACAGGCCGGAAAAGGAAACGTGTGCCCAAATCCTTCCGGAAGGGATCTTGCTGGCTGATTCCGGTGGTCAGTATGTGAATGGTACAACGGATATCACGAGAACGATCGCCCTGAGTCCTCCGACAGAGCGTCAGAAGGAAGCTTACACGCGTGTTTTGAAGGGCCACATCGCGTTGGCGTGCGCAATTTATCCGAAAGGAACCATAGGGGGACAGCTAGATGTCCTTGCGCGAAAACCCCTGTGGGACGCGGGACTGAATTACCTGCACGGCACAGGTCATGGTGTTGGGTTCTTTCTAAATGTCCACGAACCACCCCAGGGATTTACAGCAGGATTGTCATCCAGGTCAAACACGGTATTAAAACCCGGAATGATCACATCAAACGAACCCGGCCACTACGTGACAGGGGAATATGGTATGCGTATCGAAAATCTTATTGTCACGGTTGAATCTGATAAAGAAGGATTCTATGCGCATGAGACCATCACTTACTTTCCTATTGACACGACCTTGATATCCCGGAAGCTCATGAGCGATGAAGAAATCGCGTGGCTCAATGCCTATCATGTCATGGTCAGGAACAGGTTGTCACCTAATTTAGATACAAAAGAAATTGAATGGCTGGAGCAAAAATGCAGGCCTATTTAAATAAAATGATTTTCTTTGCGTCTGAACAAATTTTTTACACAGATGTCTGGTGGTCATGATCAAAACTGGGGAAAGAAAGGCTCTTGCCTTGTTCAGTTTTTCATCTTTTTTCTTCTATTCGTGATATTATTGATCTGGTTGTACCAGATGAACAGCGAGGCGTTGTAATACCGCTCGCGTTTAGAGTTCAAATGCAACGAGCTCCCGGAATTGCCTGACACGGGTGTTGACGGTATCCTGATCCAGGGATTTCAACCTTCCCAAACTGAATTCTTCAACACAAAATGAGGCCATAGCGGACCCATGGATGACAGCCCTTTTCATGTTTTCAAAGGAATGATTCTGTGTTTTCGCAAGATACCCCATCAAACCACCGGCGAAGGTGTCTCCTGCGCCAGTAGGATCCTTGACCACGGCAAGGGGCAGCGCGGGGGCGTAAAAAACTTTATTGCCTGACATCAGCAGTGCACCGTGTTCACCTCTTTTAATGATCAGGAACTGTGGCCCCATTTCAAATATCTTGTCTGCAGCTCTGAGAAGCGAATATTCTCCAGAAAGCTGACGGGCTTCCTCATCATTAATGGTCAGGATATCCACACGCGCGATAGCCTTTTTCAGGCTGTCCATGGCGAGATCCATCCAGAAATTCATCGTATCCAGTGCAACCAATTTCGGATCGTTCAATTGATCAAGCACCTTATTCTGAATATCTGGTGTCAGGTTCCCCAGCATGACGTACTGACTGTTTTTATACGATTCTGGCAGAACAGCCCGGAAATCATCCAGAACATTGAGGTCTGTGACAAGCGTGTCCCTTTTATTCATATTGTCGTGGTAGCGGCCCGCCCAAAAAAATGTCTTGCCATCCGCTTTAATTTCGAGACCTTCCATATTGACACCCCGGGCTTCCAGTGCCTTGATCTCGGATACCGGGAAATCGTGACCTACAATGGAATTCAATCGAATGTCATTGACGAAATATGAAGCGGCCCAGGATATATAAGTACATGCGCCGCCAATCACTCTTTCAACTTTCCCAAAAGGCGTTTCTATATCGTCAAAGGCAACAGTCCCTACAGTCAGTAAATTCATAAGTTATATTTCATTCGCAAATGTATTGATTTGGATTGTCATTCAAACATATCCATTTGTGTGTTGTGGGGAAATAGTTTGAAGGAATGCCTGTGGAGAGGCGAAATCCCGTACTTTTTTATGGAATCCCTGTGCAATAACGTCGGATATCCCTTGTTTGTTTCCCAGCCGTAGTGGGGGTATTGACTTGCCGCTCTCACCATATACTGATCCCGGGCGACCTTTGCGAGAATGGAAG
Source organism: Saprospiraceae bacterium (assembly GCA_041631795.1). Classification (GTDB taxonomy): domain Bacteria; phylum Bacteroidota; class Bacteroidia; order Chitinophagales; family Saprospiraceae; genus JBFKJL01. The sequence goes on from JBFKJL010000022.1 coordinate 9,044, forward strand.
CCGCTGCGATTGATGTGTATTTGTCATCGCCCTTGATAACACATTCAAAAGGAATATTTTGATACTGGTGAAACCGGTTGCCATCGACCAGGATAAGCTGAGGGCTGATTGCCAATCGTCGAATGGCTTTGTGCATGGCCCTGATCGAGGCATTCAGGATATTAAACCTGTCGATTTCTGCAGGTGACATTTTCTGAACAGCATAGCTGATGGCTTTATTCCTGATAATTTTTGCGAGCTCCTTACGCTGATCCGCCGACAGTTTTTTTGAATCCATTAAAAGAGGATGGTTGAATCCTTTTGGCAGGATCACAGCCGCGGCATAGACAGGTCCTGCAAGGCAACCCCTGCCGGCTTCATCACATCCGGCTTCGACGAGGTGTTTTGTGAAATAGGGCAAAAGCATGATCAAATTTAAAAGTTTCATTCATCATGAGCATTTTCCCTGTTGGTTTGTTATAAATGACTGTGAGAAAATTCCTTTGGTTCTATAAAAAGCGCAAGTCCTGGGTGGCGTTCTTCATTCTGTGGGGAATTCTCTCCCTGGTCTCCCTGCCCCGGCTGAAATTCGATTTCAGTTTTGAGCAGTTCTTTCCTCAGGGTGACCCTGATCTGGAGTTTTTCATGGAATTCATCGAGGATTTTGAAACAGACGACAACTTTCTATTCATTGCCTTAAGGAATGAGCCCAATATCTTTGACAGCGTTTTTCTTACCAAAGTCAAGGAGCTTACCATAGAACTCAGGAGGCTTCCACATGTACTCAAAGTCCAGGCTTTGCCCTTGATCAGGGAGCCCGTCAGGACACCGTTGGGCATTACAACCTTGCCACTGCTCCATCTTCAGGATAAAGAGAGGTTGAGCCGTGATGGTGAACGCATTATGGCGGATGAACGGTATAGAGGCACGTTCGTTAATAACCAGGGCACCGCCCTCAACATCGTGATAAAAACAAAGGACAGGATGACCATTTCCGAATCCCGGGAACTCATGGGGAGACTTGATGATGTCCTTTCCGAATATGACAAAGACCAATACCATATGCTTGGCCGCGCGTATTTTCAGCGGGAACTATCCAGGATGCAATTTCGGGAAGTGATCATTTCTTCAATTGTCTCCATTGTGCTGGTCAGTTTTATCATTATCCTGCTTTTTAGAAAGCCCGTGACAGTTTTTATCGCCTTGTCTTCCATCGGCCTTGGACTCCTCATCTTCTTTGGATTGTTGGCGCTATTAGGCCGGGAGCTCTCTCTCATGGCGGCCCTTTACCCGGTCCTGATGCTGATCGTGGGCACCAGTGATGTCATCCACATCACGACCAAGTATATAGATGAGGTCAAACATCGCGGTGACAGGAAAAAGGCGATGTTCAATACGATAAGGGAAATTGGCCTGGCGACACTTTTCACTTCATTGACGACGGCCATTGGATTCCTGTCTCTATCCACATCTAAGATCATGCCCATTGTCAACTTTGGGATCAATGCATCCATAGGAGTCATTGTCGCCTACCTGGTGGTCATAGGCTTCACCTGCCCCTTATTGTCCATGACGCGGAGTCATTTGCTGGGCAATGGGGACAGCAGTTCGGGCAAATGGAAAAAACATCTGTTGCGCGTCAATGATTTTACCCGTGAAAAAAAAGGGAGAATCGTCTGGGGACTGCTTGTATTCTTTTTGTTTGCGTCATGGGGAATATCTCGAATAACTACGGATTACAAGATCCAGAGCAACCTGCCTCGGGGTGCCAAGATAACAACAGACTTTAAGTTTTTTGAGGATGAGTTCGCGGGTTTTCGACCCCTGGAGTTTGCAGTCCAGATCAGGGAGGGCAAGCTTTTGTATGACTATGAAGTGATCACTGAGATAGTTAAACTTGATTCTTTTATCAGGACTCAAAACACCATTGAATCCGTCTATTCAGTGGCCACCCTGTTTAAGTCCGTGAACCAAATGTTGAAAGGAGGCAATCCAGAGGCCTATGTGTTTCCTGTGGAGAAGGACTACCCACGCGCCTTGAAATATGTCAACAAGATCCCGCAAAGCGCGGTGGCCGTTTTGCAAAACAAGGACAACACCAAGGCGCGTATCACATCAAAGATCCGGGATATCGGCTCTGAGAGCATTGCTGAAGTAGGGGCAGAAATAGATCTGTGGATAAACAACAATATTGATACTTCACTCATGTCAGTCAAACGCACGGGTACGGGTGTCATCATTGACAAAAACTCAGAGTATGTCAGGGCCAGCCTGTTTAGAGGACTTGGAATGGCCGTTCTTATTGTGAGCCTGCTTATGGGGTTGCTGTACCGCAACATCAAGGTCCTTTTTATCGCTATTGTGCCCAATGTGATTCCTTTGCTTTTTGCGGCTGCCGTCCTGGGATTTATGGGCATAGAGCTTGAGGCGGGCATCTCCATCATATTCGCCATCATCTTTGGCATTGCCGTAGACGATTCGATCCATTTTCTCAGCAAGTATAAACTTGCCAGGATGAAAATGGACAGGGAATCTGCATTACGGACGACGTTTACTGAAACAGGTAAGGCCATCACATTCACGACGATCATATTGTTTTTTGGTTTTCTGGTTCTGTTATTTTCTGTTCATCCGCCCAGTGTGACGATAGGCGTCCTGATATCCATCACCCTGGTCAGTGCCCTTGTGGCAGATCTCTTGGTGATCCCGTTGTTGTTGAGAAAGATGAACGTTTAGTTTTCCTTGTCAATAGTCGATATTTCTTTCCCAGTAATTCTGGTCTTCGATTTCGTCGAGGATTTGCAGGTAATTGATATATCGCAATTCAGAGATCTCATTGTTTTCGATGGCTGTTTTTACAGCGCAATGGGGTTCATTCCTGTGGGTACAATCCGAGAATTTACACTGATTTGAGTATTCAAAGAATTCCCTGAAATTATGCGCCACATCAATAACTTCCAGGTGGTTATAGCTCAGCGTTTTTATGCCCGGAGTGTCGATGATCTTTGTGTTGACATCTAATTCCATCATTTCGGCAAATGTGGTGGTGTGTTGACCTTTCCCGGAGCTTTTGCTTAATTGTTTTGTTTTGAGATCAAGGTGAGGCGCCAGGGCATTGATGATTGATGATTTTCCCACCCCGGATTGACCGGCGATCAGGGAGACCTTATCCTGGAGAACGGTTTTCAGTGCAGCTATTCCGGAATTGTCCACGGCAGACACGAGATAGCACTTGTACCCGATCTTGTCATAGGTAGACTTCAGGTAGTGAAACATGGCAAGTTCGGATTCTCCATACAGGTCGGACTTGTTGAATACGATATTGACCGGGATATTGTAGGGTTCAGTCATGAGAAGGAACCTGTCAATGAACCCTTGTTTGAGATTGGGTTCGATAATGGTGACTATGAGCATGGCCTGATCGATATTGGCAGCGAGGATATGCAGGTTGTGCTTTTTGCGTGGCGATTGCCTGATGACATAATTTTTGCGGTCACATATTTCTTTGATGATGCCACCTTCAGAACTGTCTTCCCGTTCAAACAGGACATGATCGCCTACAGCGACCGGGTTAGTCACTTTCATCCCGCGCAACCTGAACTTACCGATAATCCTGCAAGGTATGATGGCGTTGTCAAGCGTTTTGACTTCATACCAACTCCCCGTCGATCTTATGATGACACCCTTCTCCAATGATCAGCCGATGGTTGTCTTGACAGAATGAATGGCTGCAGAAAGATCGACGACGAGATCGGGGTCTTCTTCGAGGGCATTGCCTACGACGATGAGGTCTGCACCAGCCTCGGCGTTGGCCCGGGCTTTTTCAGGTGTTCGGATACCTCCGCCGACGATCAGGGGAATTTCAACAGCGGATGCCACGGCGGATACCATGGATTCAGACACGGGAATCCTGGCCCCGCTGCCCGCATCCATATAGATCATTTTGAGACCCAGCATTTCACCTGCCAGCGCTGTGGACATGGCGATGTCGTCTTTGACACTGGGAATCGGACTTGTATTGCTCATATAGGTGACTGTTGTCGCTACACCGCCATCGATCAACATATATCCCGTCGGTATTATTTCAAGGGGGCTGACCTTAAGAAAAGGCGCTGTGATAACGTGCTTACCTATGAGCAGCTCTGCATTCCTTCCCGAGATCAAGGAGAGGAACAAAAGTGCGTCGGCTTTGTAGCTCAACTGGAATGAATTGCCGGGGAAAAGGATCATAGGGATATTGCACCGCTCTTTGATAGAGGATAGCACCATATCCAGGACATCGTTGACGATCAGGCTGCCGCCAATGAAGAAGTAATCCACATTGGCATCGATAGAAAGCTTGAGAAGTCGGTCGAGCTTCCGCAGCCTGACCTTATCGGGATCGATAAGAACTGCGAGCCGTTTATGCCCCCGGGCCTTGTCCTCTGTTATGCTCGTGTACAAATGCATGATGAACTAAAGATAACCAGTTTTCGTCATCCCGTAAGGGAATCCATGTGGGAATGTTCAAACCGTGATGAATGAAAATCTGAAAAAATTCTGCAAGAGTGTTTACAAAAAGCTGCGGCAAGGTCATTATAAATGATATTCATTTTGTCATTTAAATCTTCAAATATGAAAATGCACTATTTATTCCTGTGCCTGTCCCTTTTGATTTTTACCGATACGCGAATGGACACCACGCCCGATGACAAAGATGATAGAACAGAACTGGAAACAAAAGAAAGCTGGTATTTGTCCGCGATAGAGTGTGGGATGGTTGAAACAGTGTGTTGTTGTGCTGACGGGAACTCCTATATATGTGATGTACAAGGCATTGCATTCGAATGTATTCCGAGGGGTATATTTGAATGTGGGAACTTTATTGAATGTCATGGCGTGGTGAACTGCGATGATTGTTGTGCGAGTTGTGCTTAGGTTTTATGGTCACTAAAAATGTAAACATGAATAAAACACATAAATACCTGTCGTTCCTGGTCTTCCTTCTCCTGATCATCCTGCTGTATCCCATGTACTGCAACAAATCCAATCCCCGGGCAGCCGGTTTGGGCAAGGTCTCTGTTGTGCCTTCAGATCCCACGTCCAATGTGTGCCAGGCATACAACACATTTGAGATCAAGGGCATTTGGGGAACAGACCTGATCGATCTTGAGACATCATTCCGGATCGTAAGAAAATTTGAGGGTAAATATTTCCTGACCCAGTTGGCTTCAAACAACCGGTTATTTATTGCTGATGAAAGCGGGAAGGTTGAAACCGTCATTGACCTCAACGAATGGGGATCGGATTTTCTGCTGGACTTTCAGATTGACCGCAAGCGCAGGCAGATCCTGATCGGAGATTCGGAGGCCCAGTCCATGCTGTATTTTGGCTTTGATGGCAACTTCCTTGGCAAGAAGAAATTCGGATTTTATTTCTTGCATTTTGCCTACTCATCCGAAGCCGAGAGGTTTATCTTTTACTCGCCCATGCTTCATTCGGGAGTTGAGAAGGGTGATCATGCGATAGTTCTGACAGACGGTGACTTCAATGTGATCTCGACGGACTTCCCGATCCACACCTTGTGCCAGACCATTAATATCCTGAGTTCATTTAAATTTTCCACGTTTGAGGATGAGGTGTATTACAATCCTCCACTGACCGGCAGAATTTATAAACTGGGATTTGACGGAATCCACGAAGAGGTTTTGTCTATTGATTACGAATACAAGCATGTCGAAGAGGATATTCGGGAAATCACAAAAAGGTCTATGGATGCAAACGCCATGGCGAAAGCCCTGAACAGGATGCCCATAAGGGGATTCGAAGCGGGGCGTGATCATATCGTCATCGACCGGATGATTGACAAACGCATTCGCCAGATAATATTTAATGTCCAGAACCGCGAAACCGTCGTCTTGCCGAGGCTGATCAAAATGCAAAACTTCACTGAGCCGTTCTGCTTTTCAGCACTCTCACCTTCAGCTGTTGTCGAAGGGAATACGAATATAAAGGTCTTCCCGGCAGAAAGCTTTCGCAGTATAATCCAGATGGCCAGTGAAAACGGCCGTGTTGAGGAGGATGTGCTGAAATTGTCTTCAGATCCGAAGTTTAAAGGATTCATTGTAGAGTGGACCTATGATTGGGATGCGCTAAAGGATGTTGCCATGGATACGGAGATATTGTTTAAAGGAGACCCCGGAGATCATGTGAAAGTTTTCCCAAATCCGACCACTGACAGGATTACGTTGCGATTTGACGAAGCCAAACTTATCCCGGAAGACGGGATGCTCGAACTGGTTTCGCCTCTTGGGGGCATTGTTGAAAGGCAGTCACTGGATATTGAGAAGACGACCTATAGCATGGACGTATCCTACTTGCCGAAAGGGTTATATCTTGTCAGGGTCATGCGTCATGATGGGAATATTCTTACCGTCAATAAAGTCCAGGTTTTCCAGGAGTAGACATTGTATTGTTTCACATAGATTTTTTGCGTTGTTATGGAGGGTCCTGGTCGCATCATGTGCCGGGATCCATTTTTTATGGAGGTCGAACAGCTTCTGCGCTTCCGCGATTCAAACCATACAGAACATAAAACACAGGTTATCAGTTATTTATGCTAAAATTTAGGGGTTTTCCCTGAACCCAAATTGGGGTTTTTCCACCATGATTTCCAACCCTCTTTTTCGTTTATTCAATAATATTTCCTAACTAAAATTAAATATGATGAAAAATCCAATAAAGAAAATTTCAATTCTGTTTGTTGCTTTATTTGCTTTGGCATGTGGGGACAACAACTCAGACATGCCATCCGATAACGAACAACTCCAGACCACTGGCACATTGGCCATAAAGGTGACAGACGCGCCTATTGACAACAGTGAAGTGGAAGCGTGCTTTGTCACGATCTCCGAGGTAAAGGTAGACGGACAAAAGGTGGAAGGCTTTAACAAAACCACGGTAGATGTTTTGGCTTACCAAAAAGGGGAAACCTACCTGCTCGGAGACTATAACCTCGAAGCGAAAGCCTATAGCGAGGTTGAGCTCATCCTGGATCATACCAGCGATGCTTCGGGTCAAAACCCGGGGTGCTATATCATGACATCTGATGGTGAAATACACAGCCTGGCTTCATCAGATGTGTCGGTGACAATAGACGGGGCATTTGAAGTCGAGGAAGATACGCATTCGGATATCGTGATTGACTTCGATCTGAGGAAATGCATTAAAAGCAATGAAAGCGCCGGGTCCCGGTACAGTTTTGTAACCAAAGCAGAAATGGAAAGCGGTATCCGCCTGTCCAGTTCATCTTCCGCCACAATTACCGGCAACTGTGACGAATTGCTTTTTGGCAGCGACAAGGTGATCGTCTATGCCTATGCCAAAGGGACGTACAACAAAGACACTGAAATCCAGGGCAGTGCCCAGAGCAGGGTTGTGTTCCACAATGCGGCCAACAGCGCGGCCTGTGATTCCAATGGCAATTTTGAAATGCATTTTCTCAATGAAGGCGACTACGAACTGCACTTCATGTCTTACGAGCAGAATGCAAAAGGCGAGTTCATCCTCAAAGGTGAGCTGGTCGTGGATGTTCTCAATGGACTGGACCTGCTGAATCTCAGCCTGACATCTGAAAGCACCGTCAATATCAATGTGATCGCCACGGGGATCATCGACTTCTAACTGATATTTAAAGCGTTTTATCCAAAGAACTTTATAGGTTATCAGGAATATGTTGCGGCAGCCATAACAATGGCTGCCGTTTCATTTTCCGAACTGCGATCAACTGGAAATATGATGGTCATCATTGACCTCCAAAAAGTGTGAGCGCTATATTGTCGAAAACTAATGCCATGAAATACACCATTCAATTGTTTATGCTTGTTTTTATTCTGTTTGCATCGTGCTCTCTCCTTGAGGATGACACCAACAATGATCCCAATGATCCCAATACCTTTGAATTCTTTTCGGATGTCAATTCCATAACTGTTGAATTGTATATCGACGAGGTGAAATGGGTTTTTACTGATCTGAATGGGGGCA
>JBFKJL010000023.1:0-16577 GCA_041631795.1 Saprospiraceae bacterium
CGTGGAAGATGATCTTCATATGTCACGGAGAGGATACGAAATCTGGCTCAAAGCAATCCAATCGGCCCTCTCAGCAGAATACTGACCGGGACGAATAACATGTTCATATTTTTTTGGTTATAGACAACACGATTTCTTATGAAAAACACATTTGCATTTTTTGGTTTTTTCAGTGGCCTGATATTTACGGCCCTGATATTTCTTTCTTCTGCCAATAGTGAAAACATTGGTAACGAAATACCTCCATCCTCGCTGCCGCAAATTATTGAACCCGTTGATCTGGGAAAATCTTTCGCATTTGCCGGTGAACAAATGCCCGAAACATTCGATGCCAAAGAACGCCTTGACCGCGAACTCTCCGTTAATGCATATTGGCATTCATCCACATTGCTCAATATCAAGTCTGCACACAGGTATTTTCCGGTAATAGAAAGGATCCTTGCTGAAAATGGCATTCCGGAAGATTTTAAATACCTGGCTGTAGCGGAAAGCAGCCTCCGTAATGTCACATCGCCATCCCAGGCCAGGGGATTTTGGCAGTTCCGTAAACTGGCGGCCAGGGAGTTCAAGCTTGAAGTCAATGATGAAGTCGATGAAAGATTTCACCTGGAAAAATCCACTGAGGCCGCTTGCCGGTACATCAAACAGTTGTATGACAGGTTTGGCACCTGGACTGATGCTGCTGCTGCCTATAATGTAGGCCCCACGAATTACAGGCGCATCCTGAATCAGCAAGGGGAGGGGAATTATTACAACCTGAACCTCAATGATGAAACGAGCAGGTATGTGTTCAGGCTGATCGCCATCAAGGAAATCATGAGTCATCCCAACCAGTTTGGGTTCTACTTCGAACAAAACGACCTTTACCAACCCCTTGACACTTATTACGAGGTCCTGGTTGAACAATCAGTCCCCAGTTGGAGCGAATTTGCCAAAAAATACAATATCAGCTACCGTACACTTAAAATCTACAATCCATGGTTGCGTGACAACAAACTCACTGTCATAAAAAATAAATACATGATCAAAGTGCCTAGACCCTCCTGATACCGGATCAAAGGCGTTCTCCTCCTATAAAATCTTATCAATGCGCCATTTTGGCATGATTATTTTGCCTGAAGTGCCATTTTGGCATTCGTTGGTGGCGTGGACTGTCAGTAAGACTGAAAAAGCTCCTTGGAATAATGATTGATCTGAATAGTTCGAATTTGATAAAAACTAAAACTGTAAAAAATGAACATAGTAAGATTTAATCAACGCAAGCCTTTTGTGTACAACAAATTTATGGATGAGTTCTTCAACAAGAACATTTCTGATTTTTTGGGGACCGATGATATCTCCAGCCAACCTGCGGTAAATATTATCGAGGAAAATGACGCTTTTCTTATTGAGCTTGCTGCTCCCGGCATGGCCAAGGAAAATTTTGATATCCAGGTAGAAAAAAATCACCTGGTTGTAAAATCCGAAAAAAAGGATGCAGAAGTCACGCAGGAAGGGCGCAATTACAGGAGAAGAGAATTTTCCTATCACGCTTTCTCACGCAGCTTTACCATTCCTGAGACCATAGATCGGGAAAAGATTGACGGCACTTATGTCGATGGGGTCCTGCGCATCACCTTGCCAAAAAAGGAAGATGCAAAAGAAAAATCACCCATCACCATAACAGTGCAGTAAGCTAATCAACATTTTTGAATTGAGTTGAGGCAAACAATCCGGATTGTTTGCCTTTTTTTGTATTTGAATCAGCATTTCAGCTTCTTCTTCTCGCATGATGAATTCTTCGTATAGTTGTGGCTCATAAAGACCGAGGTAGCGCAGATAAACACTGGCCGGCAGTGTCAGATTGTATATACCATCATTTTTAGGAATAAAGTCCATGTCGTATTGCGGATTCAACATCCTGATCAACTCCAGTGACACTTGCATCTCCTGGCTCAATTTTGAAAAACTGATCGTGTTCTCGACAGGGACCTTCTTGGTCTGAATCTTTTGCTTTCGCTGTTTGATGGGGACTATTTCATGATCGTCATAGTGTTCCATCAGGTAGATGGCAGCCACAATCCTGGGAATATACTTTTGCGTTTCCCTGGGGAGATGGTGCCTGATATCCCAATAATTCCGGCTATTTCCACGCCTGATGGCTTTCTTGACATTGCCCGGGCCACAATTGTAGGCGGCAAAGGCCAACGTCCAGTCGTCAAAAATATCATGCAGGTACATCAGGTATTGGATGGCTGCACGTGTAGATTTCTCGGGATCCTTTCTTTCATCCACATACTTATCTATTTGAAGCCCCTGCATCTCTGCGGTGGAAGAAATAAACTGCCATAAGCCTAGAGCTCCGGCAGAGGACTTCGCATGAGGATCGAGATTTGATTCAACTATCGGGATATATTTTAGATCTTCCGGCAAGTCGTACTTCCTGATCTCTTTTTCAATTAATGGAAAATAGAGGTCAACCTTGCCCAGAATGATGGCACCCGCCTTGGGATACCGCACCGTATATTCATTGATTCGGCGTCCGACTTCATCTGTGTAGCGCAAATCAATAGCACTGTTGATGTTGAAAAGCCTTTCCTTGATCATCTGGGCACTCAATGCGGCTTCCGGGGAGTGAACAACACTGGTCACACTTCCGCCGCCTGCAATGAGGACACGTTGATGGCTAAGTAAAATAACTGCCATTATTACAAGCAGTTTTGTAATACTGGTTTTGTTCATGATTCAATAATTTGCTATCGGTTTACGGATCTATCTTTTCAATTTTACACATTAATAATTTTTATAATATGTAAAAATGGGGGACAAAGATATATATCCCACATAATTCTTCAAAACTTTAACACATTACTTTTAAACATAATTTGTAAAGCATTGAATATCAAAAACTATACCAAGCTCAGAATTTTGTGAGAAAATGAAAGAAGGTCATTTTCATTGTTGTTTTGAGAAATCAATTGAAATCCTAACGGCATATCAATTCCTTTAGTGTGCAAAGGTAAGGAAATTGAAGGGACGCCGCACAAATTTGCGATAACTGTGAAGATATCCGACAGGTACATTTCCAGTTTATTATTCTGATAATGACCGAGTCGTGGAGCGGTATTGGTTGTCGTAGGCAAAAGCAAAAACATATTCTTTTCCAGGATGGCATCAACAGCCATTTTAATTTTTTTTCTCAATTTGAGCGCTTTGATGTAATAAGCATCATAATATCCTTCGCTGAGCACAAAAGTCCCAAGCATTATGCGCTTTTTAACCTCCTGGCCAAAACCTTCGGTCCTTGAATTCATGATCATTTCCCTGAAATCCGATTGTTGATCCGCCCTGTACCCAAAACGTACCCCATCGTAACGGCTCAGGTTGGATGAAGCTTCTGCCATACTGATGATATAATAGGCGGGAACCAACAAGTCAGTAAAATCGAGATGGACCTCATTGACAACCACACCCATGGATTTGATCTTTTCAACAACTTTAGTCATTGATGTGCGGACAGCAGGCGAAATCAGTGGATGGTCAATGAATTCAGGGACGATGGCTATTTTAACTCCATGTGTTTCAAAATGGGGATTGACGGTGTAGGAGTAGTGCCCTGGGATACTTGTGCTGTCGTTTGGATCGTGACCTTGAATGGCGCCCATGACCATGGCGGTATCTTCAATATTGTGGGCAAGCACGCCGATTTGATCAAGAGAAGACCCATAGGCAAGCAGGCCCCACCGTGAGATACGTCCGTATGTTGGCTTATAGCCTATGATTCCATTATACGCTGCAGGCTGACGGATAGATCCACCTGTGTCACTACCCAGGGCAGCGATACAGGTATCCAAGGCAACGGCAACAGCACCACCTCCGGTAGATCCTCCGGCAACATGGTTTTTTGAGAATGCGTTCTTGACAGGTCCATAATAAGAAGTCTCATTGGTTGAACCCATCGAAAATTCATCACAGTTGGTCCTGCCGATGATGATGGCCCCCTGTTGAACCAGTCTGTCGATGGCTGTAGCCGAAAACGGTGACACATACCCCTGCAAAATGCCCGATCCAGCCGAAACCTTATGACCTTTGTAGCACAAATTATCCTTTATGGAGACCACCGCACCAAAAAGGGCGGGCAGTTCTTTTTCACGGCTTTGTATTTTTTCATCCCATGCCACTGCACTTTTCATGGCTTCCTCACCGTAGACTTCGATGTAGATGTTGTGGCTTTTTGTTTGTCTTATTTGATTCAGATAATAAGACACGACATCGGCCATTGTATACCGGCCGTCCAGCAAGTCCCTCTGGACTATTGAAATGCTCCGGGGAATCACTTTTGAGATAGTTTTTCTATCAAATTATGTAGACTGATTGACTCCTGCTGACCGGTGGTCATGTTTTTAAGAGTGATGGTGTCATCCTCCAGCTCACGTTCACCGATCACACCCACAAAGGGTATGCCCCTGTCTCCTGCATATTTGAATTGCTTTTTCAGCTTCACAGCCTTTGGATAGATATCTGTTTTGACACCTTCTTTTCTCAGTGTTGTCGCATATTTGAATGCGCGACGGAGACTTTGATCATCGGTGGATAAAAAGATGATCTGCACGTTTTGCATTGCACTTTTGGGAAACAGATCCAGTTCATCCATCACATCATAAATCCGCTCAGCACCAAAAGAAACACCTACACCGGAAACATCATTCATCCCAAAAACGGCCGTCAGGTCATCATACCTTCCACCACCGGCTACAGATCCCATTTCTGCATCAAGGGCCTGCACCTCAAATATGCATCCCGTGTAATAATTCAGTCCTCTTGCCAGGGAAGCATCAAGGATGATATTGTTTACAAGAGGCATGGATTCAAGAAATGTAAAAACATCCTGAACTTCATCCAGACCCTGAGCCCCTGTGGCACTGGCTGTTCTGATGATTTCAAGGTCTGTAATTGAACTTTTGCCAATCAAGTTGAGAATCTTTTGACATGAAGTCTCCGGAATGCCTGCATCCATCATTTCTCCGATGACCTTGTTTGCGCCAATCTTATCCAACTTGTCAATGGCAATGGTCATGGTCATAAAATGATCAGCAATGCCGGCATATTCGGCAATGCCATAGAGAATCTTCCTGTTGTTGATCTTGATGTCTACACGCATACCCAGCTGGGTGAAGACGGTATCCAGAATTTGCACCAGTTCCGCTTCATATACAAGGCTTTCAGATCCTATGGCATCGACATCACATTGATAAAACTCCTGGTATCTTCCTTTCTGTGGTCTGTCCGCTCTCCAGACCTGTTGGATCTGATAGCGCTTGAACGGCAGTTGGATCTCATTTTGATGCATTGTCACAAAACGTGCAAAAGGTACAGTGAGGTCATATCGGAGGCCCCTTTTGGAGATGCTGGGTAGAATACCAACGGAATCTTTTTTCCTGAGGGCTTCTTCATCTGCTTTGGACATGAAGTCACCATTGTTGAGGATCTTGAATAGCAGCCTGTCCCCCTCTTCTCCGTATTTGCCAGTCAGGGTGGAGAGGTTTTCCATAACCGGCGTTTCAATGGGCAGGTAACCAAAAGTTTCGAACGTCCGTTTGATCACATCGAAGATATACTGCCTTTTAACGACTTCTCCCGGAAGAAAATCTCTCGTACCTTTCGGAATACCTGGTTTCATAATATAGAACTGAATTGCTTGAGAAAACGGATGTCATTTTCGAAGAGGAGCCTTATATCCGGGATCTTGTAAAGCAGCATGGCCTGGCGTTCTATGCCCATGCCAAAGGCAAACCCGCTGTAAATGTCAGGATCAATGCCGCAATTGGCCAGGACATTGGGGTCAACCATGCCGCAGCCCAATATTTCCAACCAGCCTGTGCCTTTTGTGATCCTGTAATCATTGTCAGTTTTCAGGCCCCAGTATACATCCATTTCAGCACTCGGCTCAGTAAACGGAAAATACGAGGGTCTGAGCCGGATTTTTGTATTCGGTCCGTACATTTCCCGGGCAAAATACAGAAGGGTCTGTTTCATGTCAGCAAATGACACTTTTTTATCGATATATAATCCCTCAACCTGGTGAAACTGGCAGTGAGATCGAGCGGAAATGGTTTCATTCCTGTACACTCTTCCCGGGGCAATGATGCGAATGGGGGGTTTTTGCGATGTCATCACCCGTGCCTGGACAGAAGAGGTATGGGTTCTCAGCAGATACTGAGTGGAATCCTTTAGATAAAAAGTATCCTGCATGTCCCGGGCCGGATGGTCTTCGGGCGTATTCATTGCTGTAAAATTATGCCAGTCATCTTCAATTTCCCTTTCTTCGGCCACGACAAAACCTATTTTTTCAAAAATGGCGATTATCCTGTTCATGACGATTGAAACCGGGTGGCGTGCCCCATGGGGGTTTGGAGCCGGTGGTAGCGTCAGGTCAAGGGACGCCTTTGAATGGTCAGATGCTTCCTTTTCCAGGGCGGCAGTCAACTCTGCAAATTTATGTTCTGCCTGACCTTTGAGATCGTTCAAAGCCTGCCCAAATGACCTTTTTTGTTCACCGGGAACATTCCTGATTTCACCAAAAAGGGGTTTTATAATATTCTTTGTGCCGAGGTATCGAATCCTGAACTGCTCCAGCTCATCTTTGGTGTGGACAACAGCCTGCTCTATTTCAGCCTTTAATTTCTCTATTTGATCAAATGCATTCACGATAATCCATATAATTTGCTGTGCAAAAATAAGGTTTCTTTTGTGGTTATGACAAAATTGCGGTAAGACAGCTTTTCTTATTTTTACGAGCTGTGAAACATGCCAGTCTGATAAAATCACATTTGGGTTCTGCCGCAGACCTGTTCCTTGGCGTCTTTTTAATAGGTTTGGTCTTTTCCAAATATCTTCTCTCCATAAGCATGTTTGGCCTGGGCGCCTGTGCCCTGGCTTACTGCATGGTCTACCAGAAATGTACCTGGCATCCAATCAAATCTTTGATGCCCTTTGCTGCAATCACCCTTATCTTTTGGGCAACCCTCCTATCCGGCCTCCATTCATCAGATACATATGCCTGGATGATCTTTGTCAAACAAAAGTTGCCTTTCCTGGTATTACCCATCAGCTTTTGGATTCTTCGCGACCACATCAGCCGGCGATACTACCATATGTGTGCGGTTTTTTTTACAATCGTATTGGTCAGTACCGTCTTTGTTTTGATCAACTACATCCTCCATTTCGAATCCATCAATGAAATGATTTCAAAAGGACAGTCTTTCCCCACACCTGTGGATCACATAAAATACAGCCTTTTTATGGCTTTCAGCATCTGCATTGGCCTTATCCTGTATGTTCAAAAATTTACTTTTCACAATGTGGCTGAAAAACATCTCTACATGTGGGGGTCTGTTTTTTTAATTGTAGCGTTGCACGCCATCGCTGTGCGCAGTGGTCTTGCTGTTTTCTATCTGACGGTCTTCGTTTTAGGACTTAAATATTTTTTAAACGCGCGAAATTACAAGGCACTTTGGGGGTTTCTCCTGGCATTGATCATTCTCCCTTTCATCGCCTATAGAGCATTACCCAGTCTTCAAAAGAAGGTAGGCTATACCTTGTACGATATTGACCAGTATCTCAAGGGCAAAGGAAAGTTTTATTCGGACTCGGAGCGGATATATTCGTACCAGGTGGGCTTGACCCTGATTCGACAACATCCTTTTTTTGGCACAGGCATTGGAGACCTGAAAGCCGAATGTCTTAAAACTTATAAGGAGACGATGGGTGGAGATTTCTATAAATATCCACATAACCAGTACCTGTTTATCTGGGCCGGAATGGGTATTGTGGGATTGATCCTGTTTTTAATCGCCGTCCTCTTTCCATTTATGAGTACTATGCACCGTTTTGAACCCATTTTCTGGTCATTGAACCTGATAATCCTTATTTCCTTCCTAGTGGAAAACACACTTGAAAGAAGCTACAGCGCTGGCTTCTATCTGTATTTCCTCTTGGCCGGGCTTTGCTATTTGACCGAACAATGGAAATCACAGAAATAGCGATCGCTGTATCGGGTGGATTTCTTGCCGGTTGCATGAATACACTGGCCGGGTTCGGGTCAGTGATTACCCTTGGCATCATGATGGAACTTCTTGGGATGCCCGGAAACCTGGCTAACGGCACAAACAGGGTCAATATACTGACAAGTGCCTCGACGGGATCATATGTCTTTTATAGATCCGGTCTTCTCGAGTTCCAAAAGAGCAAGATGCCTATTGTGTTTATTTCTTTGGGTGCCCTCGCAGGTGTATTTCTGGCTATAAATGTCAGCAACGAAATTTTTAAACAGGTCTTCGATTATATCCTTGTCATTATCCTCATTATCCTCCTGGTCAATCCAAAAAAGTTTATCCAGCAAAGGCAGAGCCCTTCAATGGTGTCCTGGTGGATTTTGATTCCAATTTATTTTGCCTTAGGCATATATGCGGGTTTCATTCAAATGGGTATGGGTGTTGTTTTTCTTGTGGTTATGGTGACCATGGCGAATTATTCTCTGATGGCCGCCAATGCCCTCAAGGTCTTTATCGTCAGCCTGTACACAATACTCATTCTTGCTGTTTTCCATTTGAATGGCCTGGTAGACTGGAAGATCGGGACTATCCTGGCAGTAGGGCAGACTACAGGAGCCTTTGTCACGGCCAGGTTGGGATCAAAATGGAAGAACGCAAACCTCTGGGCTTATAGATTTTTGATTATCATCGTCGTTCTTGTGATCATTAGAAATTTCGGTCTATTTGACTATATTTCAGGTTAATCATGCCCTTATTATGAAGAACACTTCAATCCGCGAACGGATCCGTGAAAAATATCTCAGGCAGTTTGAAAAAGCGTACGAAAACCTCAATCCTCAGCAAAAACAAGCTGTTGACCTCATTGACGGGCCCGTCATGGTCCTGGCTGGCCCCGGGACCGGAAAAACACAGATCCTCAGCTTCAGGATTGGAAATATTTTGAAACACAGTGCCATTGATGCGTATAACATTCTTTGCCTGACATTTACGGAAGCCGGCACCATTGCCATGCGCAAACGCCTGGTTCAGATCATAGGCCCTGAAGGACACAAGGTCCATGTCCACACCTTTCACGGGTTTTGCAACCAGGTGATACAGGAAAATCAGCACATTTTTGGCGAGATGCGCCAACTTGAGCCCCTGACCGATCTTGAAAAAGTGGATGTCTACCAGGAGATCATTGACAATTTACGACCAGACCATATCCTGGCAAGGCCAAAATCAGGTAGTTATTATGAAGCAAAAAGACTGGACAATCTCTTCCGGCTCATGAAAAAAGACAATTTGTCAAAGGAAAAATTTCATCGGAAAATTGATTCATACATCGAAGGACTAAAACAGGATACGGGCAATTCCAATTTCTTCTACCAGCAAAGATACAGGCAGCACAATGCTGGTGATCCCAAACCCAGGGCGTGGTCAGAACTCAATCGTAAAATGGATACTTTGAGGGCCGCAATTGAGCTCTTCTCGGAATATACAACCATCCTGGAAAGACAAGGACGTTATGATTATGAAGATATGATCTTATGGGTGCTCAACGCATTTAAAACAAATGCGGACTTGTTAGCAACCTACCAGGAACGTTATCTGTACTTCCTGGTGGATGAATACCAGGATACGAACGGCGCCCAGAACGAAGTCCTCAAATGCCTTATTACGTTCAATGACGACCCGCCTAATGCCTTTGTCGTTGGAGACGATGACCAGGCTATATTCAAGTTCCAGGGTGCCAACATCGGAAATATCAAGGATTTCTATGACATTTTCCACCCCGAAGTCGTTGTCCTTAAGGAAAATTACAGGTCTAGTCAGCCAATCCTCGATGCATCTATGGCACTGATTGAGTATAACAACGAAAGGATCGTGTCAGAACTCGATCAGGAAATCACCAAAAAACTTGTGGCATCCGGAAGGACAAAGGATATCAATAACTTGCCCAGGATCAGGGAATTTGAAAACATCGTACAGGAACAGGCGTACATTATGGGACAGATCATAGATGGCCATGATCGTGGAGATGACCTTTCCAATGTGGCGATTCTCTATCGGAATCACAACCAGGTAGCTCAACTCGTTGAGGTCCTGGAGAAAAAAGGCATTCCAATTAATATTAAAAGAAAGGTCAACATTCTCGGATTGCCCATCATTAAAAACATTCTAAATATCCTTTTCTATATTGAAGGAGAATATGTGCAGCCGAATAGCCAGGAACACCGGCTTTTCGAGATCATGCACTACCATTTCTTTGGAATTCATTCTGACGATGTCGCCCGGATTGCCATCTTTCTCAGTCAAAAAACTGCCGTTGAAAGTGTTGCTTGGCGTGATCTCATCGGGGATGAGGCGATGATGCATAATTTGGGGCTTAAGGCTTTAGGTGCCATACTTTCGTTTAATGACTTATTAAACGGTTGGCTGAAAGACATACCAAATACATCACTCCAAACACTATTTGGCAACATCCTCAATAAAGGAAAGGTCCTTGAAACGATTTTAAAATCCCCTGATAAAACCTGGCTCTTGCAGGTTGTGAGTACACTTTTTGATGCCATCAAGGAAGAGACCAAGAAAAACCCCAGGTTAAATCTTACGGGATTCCTTGACATTATAACAAAAATGGAGGAGAATGATCTGCCCCTTGAAGTGAACAAGATTGTCTATTCTGAAAGAGGTGTCCATTTCATTACGACGCACTCTGCCAAAGGACTGGAATTCGATACCATTTATCTCATAGGATGTACGGACAACGTCTGGAAATCAAAATCAAGAGGGCACTACGAATACAGTTACCCGAGCAATGTCAACAAAGACAGTGAGTCCAATGACGAAGATGAAAGACGGTTGTTCTATGTGGCGATGACACGAGCAGAATCAAGTTTGAATATTTCTTATGCCAGGCAAACTGAAAACGGGAAAGACCTCAATGCCTGTCAGTTCATCAATGAAATAACCAGCAATACAGGCATCTGTGTCGAAAAAGGTACTGCTGACAAGGCACTGGTGACCGATTTCCAGTACTACACTTTAATCAATGCTGATAAAACAGCCAAACTCATTGATCACGACTGGATTGATAAAATGCTGGAAGGCTATAAATTAAGCGTGACAGCTTTAAATAAATACCTCACATGTCCATTGAGTTTTTACTTTGAAAATATCTTACAGGTCCCCACCGCAAGATCAAAGTACATGGGTTTCGGACGTGCGATTCACAAAGCTTTTCAGGATTACCATGAAAACATTAATAACAATCCGCACCCGGACCTCGGAAAATTAATTCGCTATTTCAATCGCGGCATGGAAGAACATAAGTCTCATTTCACAGAAAAAGAATTTGAGGATCTCTCTTATTATGGTAAATCCATACTGACGGCCTATTTCAATGAATTTTTAACATCCCTTCCCGAGGGTCTGAAATTTAAGGCAGAGGTCCCCATTGATAAAGCTGAATACAAAGGCATACCCATAAAAGGTATTCTGGATAAAGTGACCATTAAGAGCAATTCTGTTGTCGTTATAGATTACAAAACAGGAAATTATGCAAAACCAGATACGAGGAAAAAACTGGCCAGACCCAGTGAAAAAAATCCGATCGGTGGTGATTACTGGAGACAGATGGTATTTTATAAAATCCTGCTGGACAATAACACGCAATTCAACTGGTTCATGACATCCGGTGTCATGGACTTCGTGGAACCGGATAAAAATACCGGGGCATTCAGCAAAACAAAATATACCGTGTCTGACGATGAGATTACCACAGTAGGCGAACAGATCGAAGAATCCTGGACAAAAATACACAACCATGAATTTGAAAATGGCTGTGGAGATGACAAGTGCATATGGTGTAGCTTCGTCAGGAACAACTATGTGTTTGACAATAATTTTCCGGAAGAAGACAAGGAATCCATTTAACCTTAAGAAATAAGCCCATGAGAACAAAATTCATCGACATAACCATCGGAGTTGTCTTTTTATATTTTGCCATTATCCAATGGAATGATCCGGATGCATGGATCTGGATGACAGTATATGGACTCGTGGTCCTTATGGCTGCATTGAAACTTCTAGGCGTTAAAAACCAAAAAGTTTTCAAGGGTATCTTCATATTTCTTTTCTTTTGGTTTCTCGTCAAATTCCCTACGCTATTAGAGTGGTTTCAGGCCGGTATGCCAAATTTTTTGGTCGAACAGCCGACAAATGTGCAGATTTTAGAAAAAATGCGTGAATTTCTTGGCGCCCTCATAGGGGTAGGAGCCGCATTTTTCCTTCTTAAAGGTAGCACTTAAAGATCTTCCAATTAAAATCACTTGATTACACGTAAATATGTTAAGAACCTTTGATCCATAAAAAAGTGGAATAGAGTTTGATACTTTGAAATAAGAGAATTACACCTGATGAAAGAAGCCTGGAAACTTTACATTCAGTGGTGTATATGTATAACATTACTTTGCACTCTGAGTATCGGCGCTTTTGCGCAACCTACAATTGATGGGGATGCCTGTGACCTCGCCGAATGGGGTAGTCCTATCGGTGAGGATAATTGCACGTCGTGTACCAATCCCGATGGAGAAATGCCTCCTCCCGATCCGAGAAATGATGCCGTTAGACTCTACATGGCAACATCCAGTGACAGCTTGTACTTTGCCTGGGAAAGAGACACCTTTGATGGCCAGGAAGGCAAATACAACATTTTCCTTGATTCTAATTGTGATGGCATTGCTGACTTCCTAATTTTTGCCAAATGGAAAGACAACGATGAATTTGATATCGAGATAAAAGAAAGCACTTTAGGTGCAAATGATTTCAAAGTTAAAGGCTACTCCGGCAACTCTGTATGTGGAGACCTAAATACCGAACATGAATTCCTGGAGTTTGCCATATCGTTCGATGACCTGGCCAGTAATGGCTACATAGATTTTTGTGATTGCGCTTGTGGAACTTTAACGATCATTGAAGCTGGTGTTTACGATGACATCAAATTGGATGCAAATCTCCTTGATGGTTTTGAAGTCACGGATCCTGCAGGAACAGCTATTCAATTTGCCGGTGGTCCCATTACCCTGACATGCCCCGCAGATCTCATCATCGAATGCGGCACAGTGGGTGAAGCAGACAGTATCGCTGCATGGATGGCCACCTCGACCACAAACGCTCTCTGCAATGTCACCTATTCATACACAGTAAATTCCACAAACTATACTTGTGGCAATTCAAGAACCGAAAATATCACAATCACAGCCACCGATGGCTGTGGCGCCACTGCATCTTGTACTGCAAATATTTTGTATACGGATACGACAGATCCTTATATTTCAATATCGCCCAACGACCTCTACATCATTGACGATGGAGCCGGCAACACAGCTGAAGTCACGGCATGGCTCAATACAGTAGGCAATGTTACAGTCAGCGATTGCAGCAATATCACATGGACCAATTCTTTTACATCACTTCCCCTTGATTGTAACGGGGAGCCGGAAAATTCATATGTGACCTTTACCGCTACCGATGAATGCGGCAATACTGCGACAACCTTTGGGGAGATCAAGGTCTACAAAAATAAATCTTTTGAAGCTGGATCAGCTGTGGTCAATATGGGCGTCATTCCTCAAACCTATGAAAATGGTTTGAAACCTTTCGGACTGGTTTATGCCCTGATCAAAGGCTGCATTCCGGTGCATTGGGCTTTAAGTCCAAACAAGATATTGGATGACATCGACTTTACCATCGATGGTGTCAATTATAAATCCGGGGTTTTCATCGTTTCCAAAGAATACATCGATGCTGATCCAAATGCAAATACCATATTGAGCTTGTGGGCATCCAAAGGTGTCGTCATCAACTATCCTTCAGTGGATTTTACAATCCCGTATTACCAATTTATTACGAATTTTCCAAATGCCATTCTGGATGAAGATAATGGAGGTCTTATTAAAAGCGCTTTTTATGACGAAGCTGAAATTCCGGCAGAAGCTTACACCGAAGGGCTACCATCAAGTCTGTCAACCTGCGAAAATCTTTACATCCTCCCTCATGCTGATCCGCACAAATGGGATGTTTCAGAAGCCTTAAGACTTAAAAGTTTCATTGAAGGCGGAGGTTATTTCTGGTCGGGTTGTCATGCGGTCAGTGCATTTGAAACCTACACAAATTCAACCATGATAGGTTCATGTGTGAGTGACCTCAATCTCCTGAGCAACGCAGGACTTGTTCCGTGGGCTGTGCAAAACGGATGCGACCACATATCTCACAATAATAATAATTCAGCACCTTTCCTTTACAATACAAGCATGGGTGTTGATCCCATTTTTCAGTTCTGTGGGCCGATGGATAATTCCCTTGATGGCGGTTCTGAAAAGATCTATATGCCCTTTGATGAAGGGTGGCGCAATTCAACAAAGGTTTTGGTTTGGGATGATGACCATTCCCAGGTATATGCCAATGGGGGTGACTTGTCACCAGGGGAGGCTGGTGTGATTTTGTACGGACGTGCATACAGCAATCCTAATGCAGGTAAAGTACTTTACCAAGCATCGCACGATATAGGTGGTGGGGATGAGCAAAGTAACGTTTCAGCTGCAAGGCTTGTCGGTAACTTCATCCTGGAAGCCGGGTCCCAAAACAATACGGCCATTTGTGCCCTCGTCATCCAGGAAACGATATGTTCAGAAGAAACCTACACTTTTACCGTAAACATTACCGGAGGGGATCCACCATATAGCGTCGAATGGTCAACCACGTGTGGCGGGACATTTTCCAATCCTAACGGCTTAACAACTGATTACACAGCGCCTTTTAATCCGGACATTAACTGCCTGGTTCGATTAAAAGTAACAGATGCCTGCGGCCGTTTTAATTTTGCTGCAGATGCTTTTGAGATTCCCCCTTGTGATGCCGAATGCGTTGCATTTACAGACGCAACAGTGGCATGTGTATCCGATATCCCTGATCCGGATCCTTTGCAGATCACAGCCAATTGCTGTGACATCAGCAATGCAGTGACAACGGTTAATGAAACCACAACCGGAACAGGTTGTCCCCTTGATGAAATGATTTATACACGCCAATATATTGTGGATTTTGATGGCGATCCAATGACAACAAATGATCTGGACACGTGTACTCAGGTCTTTACTGTCAAGGATTCCATTGCTCCAGTTTTGGCTTGTCCTGATGGAACAAACCTTCAGTGCAGCATCACAGAACAGGCACCGTTTGCGGATCTGTCAGAATTTATTGCCGGCGGGGGTAGCGCCAGTGATAATTGTGGCCTGGATACATTGAGCTTTACGTTGCTCAGTGAGGTCAGCGATAACAACACCTGTCCTGAAACTATTATCAGAACATACCAGGTGACCGATAATTGTGGAACAACATCAACTTGTGTCCACTCAGTGACCGTCAATGATAATACAGACCCTGTCATCGCGCCAGCATCAGATATCGTTGTCGAATGCGACGGCACAGGAAATACAACAGCTCTCAATAACTGGTTGTCTTCAAATGGTGGGGCCACAGGGACAGATAATTGCGGTACTTTGTCCTGGTCCAATAATTTCACTGGTCTGTCTGATGACTGTGGGGAAACGGGATCTGCTATAGTTATTTTCACAGCAACAGATGGATGTGGGAACACATCGACCACGCAAGCCTCATTCACCATTGAAGACACAACACAGCCAACAATCACCAGTGCAGCCAATGCCACTGTGGAATGTGACGGCGCGGGCAATATCACCCAATTGAACACATGGCTAAGCAGCAATGGGGGCGCTACGACTTCTGATAATTGTGGCAATGTGATTTGGTCAAACAATTTTTCAGGACTTTCAGACGACTGTGGCGAAACGGGATCAGCAATTGTGATATTTACAGCGACCGATGAGTGCGGAAACACGAATACAACTGAAGCGACTTTTACTATTGAAGATACCACTCTACCTGCCATCACATCTGCTTCAGATATGACAGTCGAATGCGATGGCGCAGGAAATATAACTGATCTGAATAACTGGCTGACCAATAATGGCGGCGCGAGTGCTGCAGACAATTGCTCAAACATTTCATGGTCGAACAACTTCACTGCCTTGTCCGATGACTGTGGTGAAACAGGAGCCGTTACCGTTGTCTTTACAGCAACTGATGACTGCGGGCTGTCTGCAACAACGTCAGCCACTTTCACAATCGAAGACACAACACCGCCTGCTGTCATAGCAGCTACTGACATGACCGTCGAATGCGACGGCGCAGGAAATACAACTGATCTTGCAAACTGGCTGTCAAACAACGGGGGCGCCACAGCTGCCGACGATTGCTCCAGCATCTCGTGGTCAAATAACTTCACTGGATTATCTGATGATTGTGGTGAAACCGGATCAGTCACCGTGATGTTCACAGCCACGGACAACTGTGGACTGACATCCACAACATCAGCCACTTTCACAATCGAAGACACAACACCGCCTGCTGTCATAGCAGCTACTGACATGACCGTCGAATGCGACGGCGCAGGAAATACAACTGATCTTGCAAACTGGC
>JBFKJL010000024.1:0-16253 GCA_041631795.1 Saprospiraceae bacterium
GATACAAGTTTTTGCAAGATCAATATTCACCAGTTTTGAGGTAGACAGTCCATTATATTCTAAATATGAAGAGTAAGGCCAATGGACAGGTGAAGTGACGAGTCCAGCCTTGACTGGATTATTGTGGAGGTAGTGAATGCACATTTCCAGGTAGTCAAAATTGTTGGTCCAGTCATGCAGGACTTTTGCTTTTGTGTTCTGCTGAAATAGAGACCCTGTAAAGCCCTCCTGATTGTTAATGCGTTTGGCGTGTGAACTAAGGATAATCTTGAAAGCATGGCTTATTTTAAAGGGACTCTTTAGTGTGTTTAGACCCGGATCGGGCACATAAAATGGGGTTTTGAGAACTAGATGGAAATGGTTTGGCATCAGGCAGTAAGCAATTACATCAGCCACAGGACAGAGATGGATTTTCATTTTATCAATAAATGACAAGTAATTAGATTCATTAAAAAATATCCGCCTCTTATTATTTCCCCTGTTAAAGACATGATAAAAACTGTTTGGCTCTAATTTCATGGTGACTTTATATATTATTGGTTCAGCTACAGAAAAAGTAAACAAGAACTCGTGCCACGAACTACTCGTGGCACGAGTTCTTCCGATTTCAAACTTTAAATTGTCTTTTTAACTAAATTTGAAACCTATAAATCCATATCTACTATGCAAACCAAATTCAACATTTTCCTACCAGTTTTGATGATTTTTGGAGCTTTGGGAATGGTCCAAGCACAGGATTCCTCTTCTGATAAGGTTACAAAAAGTAATTTAGAAGAGATGGCCCTATCCGGTCTCAAATTCCGAAGCATCGGTCCGGCACTCACTGCAGGACGAATCTCTGATTTTGCCGTCAACCCGGAAAAGAACTTTGAATATTATGTTGCTGTCTCGTCTGGCGGCGTCTGGAAGACAACAAACAACGGAACGACATATACCCCTATTTTTGATAAAGAAGGATCCTATTCCATTGGATGCGTGACCCTGGATCCATCTAACCCAAATATTGTATGGGTCGGAACGGGCGAGAATAACAATCAAAGAAGTGTTGCCTATGGCGATGGCATTTATAAATCCATTGATGGGGGTAAGAGCTGGGAACACTTGGGTCTCAAGCAGTCAGAGCACATCGGCAAGATCATTGTCCATCCCGACAACTCAGATATCGTTTGGGTTGCTGCCATAGGGCCGCTATGGAATTCAGGTGGGGACAGAGGATTATACAAAACCACGGACGGTGGCAAAACATGGAATAAGACTCTTGAGATTGATAAATATACTGGGGTGACAGACCTGGTTATCGATCCCAGGAACCCGGATGTCCTTTATGCCTCCGCCTTCCAGCGTGCCCGGCATGTATTTACGTATCTCGGTGGCGGACCTGGATCAGGCATTTACAAATCCGTCGACGGTGGAGACTCCTGGGTGAAGTCCCAAAAAGGATTGCCGGACGTAGACCTGGGGCGCATTGGCCTTGCGATATCACCTGCGGATCCTGAGTTCATCTATGCCATTGTCGAAGCAGCGCAAGGTAAAAGCGGATTCTATAAGTCTGTCAATCGGGGGGCCAGTTGGGAGAAACAGTCTTCTTATGTGACAAGCGGCAATTACTACCAGGAGATCGTCGCTGACCCTGTGGATCCGGATATCATCTATGGAATGGATACGTGGATGCATATCAGCGTGGATGGTGGAAAATCCTTCAAAGTATTGGGCGAAGACACAAAGCACGTCGACAATCATTGCCTGTGGATCAATCCCGACAACAACAAACACCTGTTGGCAGGATGTGATGGCGGTATCTATGAAACATGGGACAGGGGGAAAACATGGTCGTTCAAAGCCAATCTTCCTGTGACACAGTTTTACAAGGTCGCTGTCGATAATGATCTGCCCTTCTACAATATCTTTGGTGGCACGCAGGACAACTTCAGCCTGGGTGGCCCGTCGCGGACGACAACGGCCCATGGCATTGTCAATTCAGATTGGTTCATCACCCATGGCGGCGATGGTTTCGAATCCCAGGTGGATCCTAAAAACCCTGATATCATATATGCCCAGTCCCAGTATGGTGTTCTTGTCAGGTATGACAAATCAAGCGGGGAGGAAGTCGGCATTCAACCCAAGGAACGCAAAGGTGAAAATGAATACAGGTGGAATTGGGATGCCCCACTGATTGCAAGCCCACATGCGGAAGGCAGGGTCTACTTTGCCGCCAATAAAGTTTTCAGGTCTAATGACTACGGCAACAGCTGGGAAGTCATCAGTGAGGATCTTACGCGACAGGTCAACAGGAACGAACTGACCATCATGGACAGGGTATGGAGCATTGATGCAGTAGCCAAGAACAGGTCTACCTCACCTTACGGCACCATCGTGGCCATGGCTGAATCAACGTTGAATCCGGATCTACTGGTTGTCGGAACAGATGATGGCCTGATACACATCACCAATGATGCGGGAAAGACCTGGCGGAAGGTTGATAATATTCGTGGTGTACCCCAGCGCACATACGTCAATGCGGTGTATACCTCCCAACATGATCAAAATGTCATTTACGCTGCATTTAACCACCATAAATATGGGGATTTCAAACCCTACCTGTTTAAAAGCATTGACCAGGGTAAAAGCTGGAAAAGCATCTCATCCAAATTGCCAGAGCGCGGCAGTGTGTATGCCATCGAAGAGGATCATGTAGACCGAGACCTGCTGTTCTGCGGCACGGAATTCGGCGTCTTTTTTACACCCGATGGCGGTGGGAACTGGAAGCAGCTCAAATCGGGAGTACCTGTGATTGCCGTGCGCGATCTGGCCATACAGCGACGTGAAAATGACCTTGTCCTTGGGACTTTTGGGCGTGGGTTTTATGTACTTGATGATTACTCCCCTTTGAGGGATGTCAAGGCGGACAACACTCCAATGCCTGCACAATTGTTCTCAGTCCGCGATGCCCTGATGTTTGAACAATCTGTCCCTCTCGGATTGCCCGGCAAATCATTCCAGGGCGATGCTTTCTATGCCGGGGACAACCTGGGGCCTGAGGCTATTTTCACGTACTATATTGCTGAGGATATGAAGTCCCTGAAAGACCAGAGACAGGATAAAGAAAAAGAGGCGGCCAAGAACTTGGGTAACGTCCAATACCCATCATACGAGTCATTGAAAGC
The DNA here is from genome assembly GCA_041631795.1 of Saprospiraceae bacterium. Lineage (GTDB taxonomy): Bacteria > Bacteroidota > Bacteroidia > Chitinophagales > Saprospiraceae > JBFKJL01. The sequence goes on from JBFKJL010000024.1 coordinate 3,165, forward strand.
CGAAAACAGGGAAACGGATATCATGATAGTGTTCCAAATTACAGATGTGGATGGGCAAGTTGTCCGGAAACTATCCACAAAACCTTCAAAAGGCATTCAGCGCATTCATTGGGATCTGAGGTATGCGTCCAAGGATCCGATCACACTGAAAAAACCGGATTTCTACAACCCGTTTGCAGGAAAATCAGAAGGCCCCCTTGTCAAAGCGGGCAGCTATACTGTTCAGATGTCGGTACAACACGATGGAAAGGTCACACCAATTGGTGACGCCCGTACCGTTAATGTCGTCAGGCTGGACATCGCAGTGATGCCTGCTGAAGACCCTGTCGCAAAAGTGGACTTTCAAAGAGCAGTGGAAGAACTTTCACGGTCTATCGAAGGTGCCGACAGGATGATTTCAGAAGTGGAGAATACCATGAAATACATCAGCGAAGCCATTCAGCGTGTTGAAGCGCCTGATGGAGACCTCGTACAACAATATTACAAGTTGGATCAGAATATCAAGGATATCAAGACAAAGCTCTCCGGGGACAGGGATAAAGCGCGGCTGGATATCGACCAACCCCCATCTCCTGCTTCCAGGGTGGGATGGATTGTTTACGAGCAAAAGTATTCCTCATCTGCACCGACTAAGACGCACATGATGAGCCTCCAGATTGCCGAAGAGGAGTTTCGTCCGATCCTTGAAGAGCTCAGGCAATTGGTGGATAAGGACCTCGATGCACTTGAGCAAATGCTGGAGGATTCAGATGCACCGTATACACCTGGACGGGCGATTAAGATGATCAACCGGCATTAATTAACTGCTGCCCCATGCATTGGTTTTGGGAAATATCCCAGTGCGTAGAAGCGTTGAGATTCCCAAAACCACTGCAATGAAAACTATTAAAAGAACCTCCTTATCGGAATTTTCACCCATGACGAAGGTTGTAGGTGCCATAATGATTGGGACCATATTCTATTACATTGCGGGATATATTGCTTCAACATTAAAAGTGCCTGCTTCTGCAAAAGGCCTGGAAGGACTGGTCCGTGAAATTGAAATGATCTTCTTTTGGGCAAATCTGCACGCTTTTTACCTTGTCGCTGTTTTGTCTTGTTCTCTCATTGGCTGGATTGTGGCAAAAACGTACAGGAACAAGATCTACGCGCAATTGTTTGGTGGCGTCTTTGTCCTCTACATGCTTGCTTTAGCGATCGTCTACATGATTTCTAATTATTCCTAGTCTATCTTGCTCTTCAGCAAAGCTGTGCCCTGTTTGGTTTTTGATACGACTGTGTAGTCTTCAGGCAGCTTTTCAATGTCATTGCTAAAACATAAAAAATAGTCATAGACCGATACTGTATCCAGGGTCTTATTATACGGGGCGAGCCTCACGTGGTCATATCCACGCGTGTCCACATAGAAAGTCAGGGTAGGGTGGAAAAGCCAGGACGTACCGACGGATACAGGTTCGGAACCTGATTCTGCGATGCCCGTGATAAATTCCTTTGTGTTTGTGTCATACCACCATTGCCGGGTACTTCGGAGATCAAGAGAATAGACTGTATGGAGGATAAGAAGAACTGCGACAATGGTGGGAACACGTTGTGCAAAGCGGGATTGTTGGGACAGCCAGTCGAGGGCAAACAGGAGGTTGAGGCCGATTAGTGGGATGAAGAGGGTGCTTTTCCTATTATGGGGAAAATCTGTTCCCAGGAGAGTGTGGGAAGCCACAAAACCACAGATGAGGGCCACTATGGCGAGGGCAGCAAATAATTTGAATTGGGCCGCGGTGTCGCGGTGCTTTATAAAGTTATTGATCGATGTCCCTGCACCCAGGACAATGAAGATAAAAAGGATGGCTCCTGTGACCATTATGGTGGATTGACCGAGGTATTGCCTGCCCATCAGGCTGTCCCGGATCAATATTGTGAAGGTATCCTGGATGGATGGGACGCCGTACCTGAATTCGGCGATGCCTGAAAGCGCTGAAATCGGAATATACGCCAGGGCAGCAGTGCCCAACATGAACAGGACAGGGATGACAAACAATTGAATATGCATTTGCTTCTTCGTCCTGGCCAATATTTTGGTAAGCCAAAACGACCCAACAAAGGCTGGGATCAGCATGAGGTTGGTGAATACGGAAAATGCTGACAAGGCAAGCCCCAACATAGCCAAGACAAGATCCTTGTTTGAAGACCTCGCCAGGTACTTGTAAAAGAAATAAAGTGAAAATACCTGGAATCCCAATCCAAGGCCGTAGCCTCGACAGAGGGAGAAGAAATCGAGCAGATAGGGATTGAGGCATATAAGTGCCATGCCAGGCAAGATCATCCGTGGAGCCGTTTTTTTAACAAGGTGCCAGGCACAAGAAATGTAAAGTCCAAAAGCCAGGACATTGGGCAATCTCAAGGACCATTCTGAAACACCAAAAAGCTTGATTGAAATTTGATATAAAAAAGTATTCAACACGTGGTTGTTGGCGCTGGTCCACAGGGCAGGATCGAAGAGATAGGCCAACACATGTTTATCGTGGAAGAAAAGGTAAGTGCCGCTCTCGTCGTGGGTAAAAGACATAGTGGTTGCGCGAAAGGCGACAATGATCCACAGTAGAAGCCATGGGAGCACATACAATCCATCTCTCTTAATCCTGTCCATTTCAGTTCATTGAAAACTCTAAGGTGAGCAATGATAGCCCAATATTTTCCTTGCACAAATTATTGAAATGTTTTGGATCACAAGGTTGACCAAGGTTCTGGAATGCCAAAATATTGTAAAGGGCTTTCTTAAATAAAATCAGGATTTCGCTGGTATGCTCTTAACACTGGACGGAGTGGCATCCAGGATATGGTCTGTCCCTCTCATCCTGAAGATCATGTTGAGGATGATTTCATATTGGATGACCTCAATACCACCTCTCTTAACCGCTGAGTTAGTTTTCGAAAGTTTTTCAAGCCATTTACTCATCTCACTGCCGTTGTACAGGCTTGTGATGATCTTGATGAAATATCGTGTTCTTGCATAGGGTTTACCTTGGAGGTATGTCCTTGTGTATTCCAGGAGCGCTTCTGTATTGTCGATGACATAGTCGTCGTTTCCATCCATGACCTGGTAGAGAAGATTGCCGATCTTGTGGGCGATGAAGAGGCCGGCCTTGTCCTGTTTGACCCTGTTCAGGTTGTAATTGATACGGCGGATATTGAGATTCCGGATATTGGTAAAGGTCCCGAGATAAAGTTCATAGAGCAAGATCCTTTCCTTGTAATGGTCGAAGTATTTCTGTGCAGGCTTTTTGAGACTGGCAAACAGTTTTTTCGCGTCGTCAAACTTGGCCTGGTAAAGATAGATGGCAAACAATTGTTCCATTCTGAAAACCCTGGAGTAGGAATCATCGAGTTCACGGATATTGGCCTTGCACAGCGCTTCTGCCTGGGAAAACTGACCCGCATCAATGAAGGATTCTATCAAGCGTCCTGTAAAGCTGGACAGGATGACCTCGTGCCTGATATGAAGCGAATTGAAATGATCCAATGCCTGGCGTGCCACTTGAATACGCCCGGCAATATTCCCTGATATGTAGTGCTTCATATAGCAGACCTGGTAGTAAAAAAAGTGTGTCCTGTGGCTCTCGGGATGCAGTTTATCCCTGATCTTATCGGCAAGGTCGGCGAATAGGGCCAACTGGTTTTTATCGATGCCGGACTTGCGTGCCAGGATGTGGAAGGCTTGTGCATACAACCATTCGGCTTCAACCTCATTCCTGTATATGTCCATGGATTTACAGCACAAAACGTGGTATTTCTCTCCTGCGGATTTCTGTCTTTTATAGACAGCGAAATGCGTAGAGAGGATTCTGGCCATATCGAGTGCTTCGGCATGCATTTCGAGATGGATGGCTTTCCTGTAGGTCTTTTGAGCCAAACGCGCCATGGCCGGCCGCCATCCGAGGATGTCCAGGATGCGCACCGCCAGGTGCCACCTGAGGACCTGTTTTTTCTTCTGCTGAATGGATGTTCCACGGGATTCCAACATGACCATTTTTGTCAGGTCTTCAAGGAGCTTTTCCTTCAGGCTCTGGTACGTCCTGTGGGAAGGTGTGACATTGTACAACTGTCGCGCAAGTGTCACTTCATTCTCTTCCCCTTTTTTTACCCGATCAAATAATTCACGTTCTTTAGAATGGAATTCTGATAGAATCTGCTCAGTCACATCGTTTTTGAGTGCGGAATCATAAGATGTTATGATGGGTATAATGGTCTTCATAGTGCCTGCATAATTGGCGGATACATATTACGAATATATCCATCTTTATTGAATAATGATCGCGATTTTGATCATTTTTCTTTAAATAAATAGAATTTGATGCAATTAATTTTATCACCTGTAAAACTTTGTACTATGGAAATCTTAAATATTATCATAGATATCATCGAGGAGATCGGTGGCATCTGACCAGTTGAAAACATTTTGTGGATTGCGCTTATACGGATACACAATCTGTGACCCTTAAACCTGGCGGAACTGTTCCATTCCTATTCCTAAATCCGGACAGTTCTGCCGGGGTATTTTTAGTGTGTAGTTTATAGTTTATAGTGAAATGTAAGCTGTATAAATTTTTCTGTTGAAAAATTTAATATTATCTGTGACTGGCAAATGCTATGGGTATTATGACTTTTAGAAAGTAATGGATGGGTTAAATATTTAACCACCGTTGCCGTTAGCATCCCTGCCGACGATGCTGTGTTTTTGTTGCTGCAATGTTGTTGACTTGTCTCTTCCTTCAGTACCGAGGAATCATACCTCAAAAAATCAATTCCAAGAATGTGAGTCAATTTCAAACTAAAAATTCCTGACGATCCCGATAAAGTGGGATGTCAGCAAAAAACTACAAACTACATACTACTCACTAAAAACTAAAAAAGAGCCTCCCGGCTCTTTTTCTGTACCAAAGGTGGGACTCGAACCCACACGCTGTTGCCAGCACTGGATTTTGAGTCCAGCGTGTCTACCAATTCCACCACTTTGGCCTGAAATTGATCAGCATTTCAGCAAGGTAAAATTATTAAAAAAAACGGATAATCAAATTTTGTGGACAGCGTTTGGACAAATGCCAAAAGAATAGATAGTTTTGCCTTGTCCTGAACCCAAAAAAGGTCAAAGAATCAAATATACAAAGACGTGAAGGTTATCGATCACATACACAATGCCGGAGGCAAAACACTGATTTCATTTGAAGTCCTGCCCCCCCTGAAAGGCGGGACCATGCAGAGTATTTTCGACACGCTAGACCCCTTGATGGAATTCAAACCCCCCTTCATCGATGTGACTTACCACAGGGAAGAATTTGTGTACAGCAAGCACTCGTCGGGGTATTACGAAAAACTGTCCATCCGCAAACGACCTGGCACAGTCGGTATTTGTGCATCGCTCATGCACCACTACGACGTGGATGCCGTGCCGCACCTGATCTGCGGAGGCTTCACAAAGAATGAAACAGAAAATGCCCTGATCGACCTGCACTTCCTGGGGATCAATAACGTCCTGGCCATCCGCGGTGACGCCCGGCGGTTTGAGGATTCTTTCAAACCCGAAAAGGGAGGCAACAATTATGCCGTCGACCTGGTCTCCCAGATCGCGCAAATGAACAAGGGACAGTACCTCGATCCCAATATCGAAAATGGCTCGTCGTCTGATTTTTGTATCGGCGTGGCAGGCTACCCGGAAAAGCATTTTGAAGCACCCAATGTTGATTCCGACCTCCACTACCTGAAAAAGAAGATCGATGCCGGTGGCGAATACATCGTCACACAGATGTTCTATGACAACAACAAGTACTTCGAATTTGTCGACCGCTGCAGGGCGATAGGCATCACGGTGCCGATCATTCCCGGTCTGAAACCCCTGACCCGCAAATCTCAGCTGAAGTCCATCCCGCGTAAGTTCTTTGTCAATTTCCCCGATACCCTGGTCAATGAGATTGATAAATTGACCGTTAATGAGCACATCCGACAGGCCGGCATAGAGTGGTGCATCGCCCAATCCAGGGAACTGAAGGCCAGGGGTGTGCCGTGCCTCCATTATTATACCATGGGTGATTCCAGGACATTGCAGGAAATCCTCAAGAAAGTCATCTGACATGGATGCCCTGGCCTCCGTGAGCATTTACCAGTGGCTGACAACGGCTTTTTCCCTCGTGTACATATTTTTTGCTGTCCGGAACAAGAAGATCTGCTTCCTCTTTGGCTTCATCGCCAGCGTCATCTGGGCATATGAAGATTTTGCCTATCTCAACCTGAAGTTCGACGGCCTGCTCCAGGTGTTCTATGCGTTTGTCAGCCTGGCCGGTATCCTGAGTTGGAGCCGTTTTGACCAGGACAATAAAAAAGTGCGCCTCTTACCCCGTTCTGCACATGGCTTAATTATCATCGGAGGGACCATCCTGGGCCTCTCGCTCGGTTATGTCGCCCAAATCTACTGGAATACAAACCTGCCATACCTCGACAGCCTGACGACTGGGTTTTCGATCTTTGCCACTTTCCTACTCGTCGGAAGGTACCTGGAGAATTGGTTGTACTGGATCGTGATCGACCTGACCTACATGTATATTTTCTGGAAGGCCGGTGGCTTTTTATTTGTATTTATCATGGCCATCTTCACAGTAATGGCTGTCCAGGGGTATATCTCCTGGAAGAAGGAGTGGCTCACTCTCCATGGCGGAACTTGATTTTTCCGTCCACGATGGTGTACATGATTTGGGTATTGAGGATGTCCAGGTCGTCACATGTCAACAGGTTCTTATTGATGATGACAATATCTCCGAGTTTTCCGACCTCCAGGCTGCCTTTTTCATCTTCTTCGAAGGCGCCATATGCCGCATCGATCGTGTATGACCGAAGAGCTTCCTCGCGCGACATTCTCTGCTCCACGAAGAATGTCATCCCATTGTCTGTCCTTTTGCGTGTGACTGAGGCATAGAAATTCCTTATGGGATCAATATCTTCCACCGGGACATCTGTACCATTGATGATCAGGACATCCTGTTGAAGCAATGCCTTCCAGGCATATGCACCAATTTTTGAGCGCAGCATGCCCAGTCTTTTCACTACGAAGGGGGCGTCGCTTGTACAATGTACACCCTGCATGGATGCCAGGGCCCCGGTTTCCCTGAAGCGCATGATATCTGCCGGATTCAGGTGTTGGGCGTGTTCAACCCGCCATCTTAAATTATCATCTGAACGGTTGTGATATTCTTCAATGATGTCCAAAACTTCTTTATTGGCCCGGTCACCGATGGCATGCACACACAACTGCATGTCATTGTCATAGGCGATGTCGGCAATGGCGGCAACCTCATCAATGTCGGTGGTATTCTGACCATAAAAGCCGGGTTTGTCTGTATAGGGCTCAAGCAACCAGGCCCCATGTGCGCCCAGGGCACCATCCACCTCGGACTTGATGGCCCGACACGTGTAAAAATGATTGCCGATACCAATTTTCCTGTACCGTCCGACCTTGTTTTGGAGATCTTTGGAACTGTGCCGAGCCATCACCCAAAGACGGATATCCAGGGCGCCCGCCCGGGCCAATTCCTCAAATTTTTCCAGCTCATGAAATTTTGAGCCGGCATCCTGGAATGAAGTTACCCCGTTCTCTATGCATTCTGCCTGGGCTTTGTCAATGGCATCATACCAGACGCTGTCTTGTTGCTCCTTCGATAGCGAAGCAAGGTAAGACTGATAAGCCATGGAAATGGCATTCATGGCTCGCTCTTCAAAGACGCCGGTTGGCTTGCCCGAAGCATCTCTAATGATCTTGCCTCCCCTGGGGTCTGGCGTTTCAGATGTCACACCTGCCATACGCATGGCTTCCGCATTGGCAAACAATGCATGGCCACTGGCGTGGTAAAGAATGACCGGGTTGTCAGGGGTCGCTGAGCTCAATGAATGATGGGTCGGGTATCCGCCGGTATTTGAGGCCGGACTTTCCCGCCATTTTTCCTGGTGCCATCCCCGGCCGTAGATGAAGGCCCCCTTATTGGTCTCCTTCGCCCTGTTCTGAACTTTTGTGACGATCTGTGCCCAACTCGTATCGTTTAGGAAATTCAGATTTTGAAGGCTCTTGCCCAGGCCGGAAAAGTGCCCATGCCCTTCGATGAAACCCGGCATGATAAAAAGACCTGTGGCGTCTATGATATCACGGGCCTCGCTTTTCAATTGTTCGAGGTCTTCGGTTTTACCAATCAGGGAGATCCTTCCATCTTTGACACCGAGGGCATTGATACCCGTATCCCCCGATCCGGGAGAAGCTGTATAATAGCTGCCATTGATAATCAGGAGATCGTAATTGAGCGTGCCTGTTTGACAACTCGATACTAAAATGACAAAAACCAGGAAGAGAAATCGCATTGATAAAATTTTGAAAATTAAAGTAAATATTATTTAATAACTTCCCGACGATATAAGTTGTAATTCCTTCTTTGACTATGTACACATTAGAAGAACTGTATACCCACTTTGAAGAATTCAGGCAAAACCAGGTTTATGGGAACAAGCCAAAGGCGTTGTACGAACCCGTTGATTATCTTATGGATCTCGGGGGGAAACGGATGCGACCTGTTTTACTCCTTGCAGCTTTGAATTTAATGGAAGATGAGATTGAAAAGGGTTTGAATGCTGCATTGGCTGTCGAGGTTTTTCACAACTTTACCCTGGCCCACGATGATATCATGGACGATGCCCAATTGCGGAGAAACAAGCCCACTATGCATGCGCTTTACGATGTTAACACAGCCATTCTCTCAGGAGACGTCATGCTGATAAAAAGTTATCAATACCTTCAGAATTATCCGCCGGAAGTGATCAAGGTCCTCCTCCGCCTGTTCAATAAGACGGCCGTAGAAGTATGTGAGGGTCAGAGGATGGACATGGATTTTGAAGAGGAGGAGGATGTGACCATTTTGAATTACCTGGAGATGATCAAGTTGAAAACGTCCGTTCTCGTGGCGGCTGCACTAAAAATGGGATGCATTCTCGGCAAGGGGAAGCCCATTGACGCAGATCATATTTACGAATTTGGCAAGAACATGGGAATCGCTTTCCAGATCCAGGATGATCTTCTTGATACTTACGGAGAGACGCATCTTACCGGGAAAGAAGTGGGCGGGGATATCCGCCAAAACAAAAAAACCTATCTCTACCTGAAGGCGCTGGAATTATTGAGCGATAAAGAACGGGCTGAATTACAACTGCTTTACAAATCCGTTGATGGTTCTGATGAAAAGGTCCGGCGAGTTACAGCTTTCTTTGACCACTGTCATGTGAAAGTTCATGCTCAGGAGCTTAAAGATGTCTACCATCAGCTGGCGCTTTCCCATCTTGATGCCTTTGGTGTTGATGCTGACAGGAAACACATTTTGCGTGAATTTGCAGAAAAACTTTTAAACAGGCAATCCTGATGGCATGAAGATACTTTATGCGATTCAGGGGACAGGCAATGGACATTTAAGCCGTGCACGTGAGATCGCGCCTTTTCTAATGGAAGAAGGAGAGGTTGATCTCCTGGTGAGTGGTAAATCTTCTGAAGTGGACTTTCCATACCCATTTAAATACAAATACCACGGCCTGTTTTTCATTTTTGGCCGCAAGGGAGGCATCAATTATACAGCTTCTATGAAGAAAGTTAAACCTTTCCGATTGTTCAACGATATAAGGCAATGCCCTGTAGAAAAGTATGACCTCATCGTCAATGATTTTGAGCCTGTGTCCGCCTGGGCTTGCAGGCTGAAGCGAATTGACCGAATTATTTCTGTCAGTCACCAGGCTGCTTTCAGATCTGGCAAAGTCCCTAGGCCTGTAAAGATCAACCGCTTTATGGAAATGGGCATGAAACGTTTTGCCCCAGCTCAAAAGTACCTGGGCATTCACTACCGCGCGTATGACAGGAATATCAGCACACCGGTTATCAGGCGGGAGATTGCCGGTGCCAAAGTTTCGGAGGACGGCCATATCACTGTCTACCTCCCGTCTTACAGCGATGACGTGCTGATCCGGTACTTCAGGCTTTTCCCAAATGTCAGGTGGGAAGTTTTTTCGAAAAAAACAGATGTGCATTATGTTGCGGGGAATGTGGATGTTCATCCCATCGACAACCGGAAATATGTCAGGTCCCTGGCTGCCAGCTCGGGATTCATCACAGGGGCTGGATTCCAGGGGACTTCCGAAGGCTTGTACCTTAACAAGAAAATGCTCATCCTGCCAATGTATGATCAATACGAGCAACTCTGCAATGCTGAAGCCCTTAAAGAATTTGGCGTTACGATCGTTGAAAGGATACAGGAAGGGTTTGAGGTCCAGTTGGGGGAGTGGCTGGTTTTTGGAAAACCGCCTGATTACAGGTTTTCAACGGACACAAGGGCATTTGTCATGGACTTATTGCGTATCGCCCAGGAATAACTTGCAGTTCAACCATTCTTCCTGGATGATGACCCCTCTTTTTTTATAAAAGCTTATGGCATCCTCGTTCCAGTACAGGACCTGCCATTTGACCATGACACAATTTCTGCGGCGTGCCTCTTCCAAGAAAGCATCATAGATCCTAGCTCCAATGCCTTTTGACCTGTATGCTGATTTGACGATGAAGTCTTCCAGGTAAAGCATCTTCCCTTTCCACGTGGAAAAGGTGTCATAATACAAGGCCATTCCGACAATCTCATCCCCTGTTTCCGCCACGATGATATCGATCAAACCCTCGGTGAAAGCGGTGTGGTACTGTTCCAAAGTTGCTGTAACCGCTTTGGGTTCTTTTTCAAAAATGGCCAGTTCCCGGACGAGATGGAGGACTGAATCCAGGTCTTTGGTCTTCGCTTTTCTGATCTGAACTTTCATAAGGTGTGCGTGTGTGAAATAGTCAATATTTTAATGCGCTTTTACCCTTTGCAAAAGTCAAAAATAGTCTTACCTTTGCACCTCATTTTTCAAAGCAGAAATTTAATTAAAATATGCCTACTATTAATCAGTTGGTCAGAAAAGGTAGAAAAACAGTGATTACAAAGAGCAAATCACGGGCGTTGGAAGGGTCTCCGCAAAAGCGTGGTGTGTGCACGCGTGTTTACACGACGACACCCAAAAAGCCCAATTCTGCTTTGAGAAAGGTCGCCAAAGTACGTTTGACCAATGGCCTTGAGGTCATCGCCTATATTCCGGGGGAAGGACACAACCTCCAGGAACACTCTATTGTACTGATCAGGGGCGGGAGGGTCAAAGATCTTCCCGGTGTGCGTTACACAATTGTGCGTGGAGCCCTTGACACAGCTGGTGTAGAAAAAAGATTGCAATCCAGATCTAAATACGGAACAAAAAGACCTAAATAATCATCCATGAGGAAAAGAAAGCCAAAAAAGCGTGTAATACAACCGGATCCTGTTTTTGGAGATCCATTGGTGACAAAGTTTGTCAACAACCTGATGTGGCAGGGCAAGAAAAATGTGGCCTTTGCCCTTTTTTATGACGCCATGGAACAGGTGAAAGAAAAGACGGGTGAGGATCCTCATGAGACGTGGAAGAAAGCGCTAAATAATATTACCCCTGCAGTTGAAGTGCGCAGTCGAAGAATTGGAGGCGCCACATTCCAGATCCCGACAGAGATCAGGCCTGCCCGCAGGACGTCCATTGGCATGAAGTGGTTGATCCGCTATTCACGAGCGCGTAATGGCAAGGGGATGGCTGAAAAGCTGGCTGCGGAGGTCATCGCGGCGAGTAAGGGTGAAGGTGCTGCAGTCAAGAAGAAAGAGGACACCCACAAGATGGCAGAGTCCAACAGGGCTTTTGCGCACTTCAGAGTCTGATTCACATTCGAAAATCTTAATAATATCACATAACACAGGTCATGGGAAAAGATCTTGCCTTTTTAAGAAATATAGGTATCGCAGCACATATTGATGCCGGGAAAACCACAACGACAGAACGCGTTTTGTATTACACGGGCATCAGTCACAAAATCGGAGAGGTTCATGATGGTGCAGCCACCATGGACTGGATGGAACAGGAACAGGAGAGAGGTATCACTATCACATCTGCGGCGACTAAGACATCATGGAAATATAACGACCAGGAATATGCTATTAATATTATAGATACCCCGGGTCACGTGGATTTTACGGTCGAAGTGGAACGTTCCCTTCGAGTTTTGGATGGAACTGTGGCCTTGTTCTGTGCTGTGTCCGGGGTTGAGCCCCAGTCTGAAACAGTCTGGAGGCAGGCTGACAGGTACAAAGTGCCAAGGATCGGTTTTGTCAACAAAATGGATCGCTCCGGCGCCGATTTCTTCCATGTCGTGAATGATGTCAAGGAAAAACTGGGCGCCAATGCCGTTCCACTGCAGGTGCCTATCGGCGCTGAGGAAACATTCAGGGGTGTTGTAGACCTGATCACAAACCAGGCCGTCGTCTGGAATGAGGACGACAAAGGCATGACCTATGAAAAAATCGACATACCCGAGGATCTGAAAGCCACAGTGGAGGAATACAGGGAAAAACTGCTCGAATCCGTTGCTGAATATGATGATTCCATTATGGAAAAGTACTTTGAAGATCCTGGTTCTATCACTGAAGAGGAAATAAAAGGTGCCATCAGGAAAGCAGTTCTCGATATGAGCATTACCCCGATGATGTGTGGTTCAGCCTTTAAAAACAAAGGTGTCCAGGCCCTCCTGGATGCTGTTTGTGCTTTCCTGCCCAGCCCATTGGATGTCGAAGCCATTGAGGGGGTCAATCCCGACACCGAAGCCCCTGAGAAACGAAAACCCTCCATCGAAGAACCTTTTTCTGCCCTGGCATTCAAGATTGCCACAGATCCATATGTCGGTCGTTTGGCTTTTATGCGTGTGTATTCCGGAAAACTGGATTCAGGCTCTTATGTTATGAATACCCGGAGCGGCAATAAAGAACGCATTTCAAGATTGTACCAGATGCATGCCAACAAGCAAAATCCCATAGACCGGGTTGAGGCCGGTGATATTGCTGCGGGTGTTGGCTTCAAGGATATACGGACAGGAGACACTTTGTCTGATGAAAAGAAACCCATTGTTCTGGAAAGCATGACCTTCCC
>JBFKJL010000025.1:0-16010 GCA_041631795.1 Saprospiraceae bacterium
AGACCACAAGGGAATCTGTTGAATCTGTGTAGAAGATCAGGGAATCCAGCGCAACCCGGGTGATTCCATCAACAGTGTCATGGCAAACTTCACTATTGCGTGTCACCAGGTTTGGTTGGGGTATCAGGAAAATCGTGTCAAAAACTTCCGATACGCATCCATCTGCAACAACTGTTAGTTTATAGATGCCGGGTGTATCAATTTGCAATGAATCATTGTTGACCTGCAAATCGATCAGGCTGTCCCCATCTAAATATTCCCATATGTATGAATCAAACAAACCAGTGACAAGGTAAGCGATGGAGTCGTAGCACAAAGGTGCCGATTCAATAAAGGCAGTGGCACCGAGTATTGTGATTGTCTGAGTTATTTCAGCATCTCTTCCGCTGCAATCCTCCACAACCCAGGTTCTCAGCATTACACCTGTTCCGTCCGAATTCAAACCCGATACATCATCCACAGGTGCCGTAGTTTGTGTCAATTCAGTATCGCAGGCATCCTCTGCGTCCAGGGGCACCGGATCTGGTATCGGATCACCGCATGAAACTGTAATATCCTGAACATTTTCCGTGATAATCGGGTCTTCAAAATCAAAAACAGAAATAAGTTGGGTGTGTGGTTCTCCCTCATTGCCTGCACAGTCAAAAACGCGCCATGTACGTGCTATTGTACCCAACCCACATGGATCGATTCCCGACAAATCATCCTCAGGCTCCTCGCTCAAACACTCATAGGAGCAATCATCTTCAGCAGGAAGTCTTTCGGCCTCAGGAATATCATCAACACAATTGACTGTTATATCTTCAGGTGTTTCTCTAAGTACTGGTGGCGTCGAGTCATCAGGCCCCGAACCACTCCCCATGACGCATTGCGACATACACCAGGGGCCTTCAATATCACAGCCGCCCGTGACATCTACAAAGCGATTATTATTGTCTGCGGGGTTGGTACAAACATCTCCAAAGCCATCAAACTCCCATCCATCCGGCCCATTGAGAAATTTATACTGATGTTGCCCTGGCTCGACACCACAATATGAGATCTCCCAGACATCGCCCATCTCACACATTGGTACTGGGTCCCATCCCTGGAAACTGGCGGCAAAGTAAGCTCCCTCAGGATCGGGATTAATCCCGCAAAAATCAAGTAAAAATGTCACACATCCCTCTACAGGATCAGATGTTGCCAATGCAATATGTATCTTATTTTTAGCAAATGAAGATGGATTGCGGTCATGGTGCCCGGAACCGGGTATTCCTGAAACGCACACAAAGAAGCTCATGAAAAAAATTATATGCAGATCAGATCTCATCTGGTGGATTCATCCTATCAAGTATATCACAGAAATATTTAAAAATCAGGTTCATTTGAAAAAATAAATAGCAAAAGACTTATCTCTTCAATATTTCCAAAAGCTTTTTTATGGCAAGGTGATACCCTTCGGATCCCTGCCCATATATTTGTTCGACACAGACATCTTTTATTAACGATATCTTCCTGAATTCTTCTCGTTCATATATATTGGAAATGTGAACTTCAATGACCGGTGCGGGAATAGCTTCAATCGCATCTCTGATTGCAATAGATGTATGCGTGTAGGCTCCTGGGTTAATGATAATACCATCATGATCGAAACCCACCTTATGCAACTTGTCGATGATATGACCTTCATGATTGGACTGATAATGCCGAATCATAACATCTCGAAATTTTCTCCTCAACTTGTAAATGATTTCATCGAGGGTTTCTTTGCCATAAATACCCGGGTTTCTGACACCGAGAAGATTCAGGTTTGGACCATTGATGATGTATATTTTAGGAATTCTTGCCATAGATATTAACTGTTAATTTAATTCAATTCAGGAATGGATATTCTGAGATCCACAATACGTAGGCGCCCGTTTTTACCCATCCTGATTTTTCTTTTATAAAATGCTTTTTTTATCACAAAGCCGGTCACCAATGGAGTTCCACCAATTAAAAGGTCACCTGTATTGAATGTAAAATCTGAAGTCAGGGAAGCAATACCACCATACACAAACCAAACTGTACTGAAGTTCATCAATTGGTTACCCATTACCCTGGCCCATTTTCTGTAGAACCGAATATCTTTAAACTCTGAAATATCAAATATGCCTTCATCCAGGACGATCTTATTCTCTTCAGGTAAAATATACCGGATCTTCTGACGGACCCAGGTATCAGGATACTGATATGTCGTATATTCCAGGCTTTCTCCCGGAGAAAGTTTAATTGTACGGGCCTGGTTAAATTTTTCTATTTGAAGGTAAATCTGGGCAGTTGTGTCACCCGGGAAAGAATAAATAAGGATGACACTAAATAAAAGCAACCTGTTTTGAGATCTTTTCCAGTACTTTGGCCATTCCTTTTCCAATGTCATGAAACTTCATTTCTTCATCAGCAATATAAATAAAGATCATTTCAATTTTAAATACATTATTCACAGCCAGGGCCTGGAGTTCCTTATTATTTAAGCGGTACGCCTCTCGACATAGCCGTTTCAACCGGTTTCTGATAACGGCTTTCCTAAATTTTTTGCTTGGAATACTTATGGCAAATTTCAGAGGAAATGTGTGATTGACAGACTCATCACTCACACGATAAATGACCTTGAAGGGATATTGGAATACAGATTGACCTTCGCGGAACAATGCCGCAATGGATTTTTGGCTCTTGAGCCTTTCTTTCTTTCCAAGTGTATTGCGCACTCCATGGCGATTTAAAACGACAAGCAATCAAATTTTGGGGTAGCGGGCTGTAACAGCGGGGACAGGCGGTTATTTCAGTCTTCGTTCGTCAGAAACCGTCAGTTTTGTTCTTCCTTTGGCGCGACGGTTGGCAAGGATCTTTCGTCCATTTTTTGTCGCCATCCGTGCTCTGAATCCATGCTTGTTGACTCTTTTTCTTCTAGAAGGTTGAAACGTCCTTTTCATTTTATAATAATTACAATGATTAGCTTGCTAAAAAGCGTGGCAAAGTTAAATTTTATTTGCCAATAAACCAACCCCGAAAATATCAGCTGTTCATGGCAATGAAAAACTCTTCATTGCTCGTTGTTCCTTTCATGTGCCTTTTAAGGAATTCCATGGCTTCATCCGGTTTCATATCGGCGAGGTGATTGCGCAGAACGTGCATCTTCGATAAGATTAAATCGTCGAGCAGGAGTTCTTCACGTCGCGTACTGGATTTAGTCAGATCAATGGCCGGATACATTCGTTTATTGGCCAATGACCTGTCGAGTTGTAGTTCCATGTTACCGGTGCCTTTAAATTCCTCAAAGATGACATCATCCATCTTTGAGCCTGTTTCGGTCAAGGCAGTTGCGAGGATCGTCAGTGACCCACCTTTTTCAATATTTCTTGCTGCACCAAAGAATTTCTTGGGCTTTTGAAGCGCATTGGCTTCCACACCTCCTGACAACACTTTTCCAGAAGCCGGAGCCACCGTATTGTAGGCACGTGCCAATCGTGTGATGGAATCGAGAAGGATCACCACATCATGACCACTTTCAACGAGGCGCTTGGCCTTTTCGATGACGATGTTGGCCACACGCACATGGTTATCCGCAGGTTGATCAAATGTCGATGCGATGACCTCGGCCTGAACGCTGCGTTGCATATCTGTGACTTCTTCTGGCCGCTCATCAATCAGTAGAACGATCAGGTAACAATCTGGATGATTGTCTGCTATAGCATTGGCAATATCTTTGAGAAGGAAGGTTTTTCCGGTCTTTGGCTGGGCGACGATCAGACCACGTTGCCCCTTTCCAATCGGGGTAAAGAGATCGATCATCCTGTTGCCGTAGTCCTTGCCCGCCGGATGTGACGTCAGTTTGAATTTCTCGTTCGGAAACAATGGGGTCAGGTAATCAAAGGGTACTCGTTCGCGCGTTTTTTCGGGTGATAAACCATTAATATAGGAGACGCGCAGCAAGGCAAAGTATTTTTCGCCTTCTTTTGGGGGTCTTATTGCCCCGCGCACAGTATCTCCTGTTTTGAGACCAAATAATTTGATCTGCGAAGGTGACACATAAATATCATCAGGACTTGTCAGGTAATTGTAGTCCGAAGATCTCAAAAACCCATACCCATCAGGCATCATTTCCAGTATACCCTCGCCTTCTATCACCCCGTCCAGGTCTACGTTGAATTTTGCGGGATCCGGCTCCCTTGATTGCTTACGCTGACCGTTCTCCTTGGAATCCTCATGCCGTCTGGACCTCCTCCTGTCGCCATCTCTCCTTTCTTTCTCAGGTGAGGATTCCTTATTTGATGCCTGGGGTTCATTTTCAGCGGGTTTTTCTTCCTTAATTTCAATGACCTCAGGCTTGGCCTTGGCCTTCGAATCTTCACGCTTGGGTCTTTCAACAGCGGGTTTTTCTTTTTCCTGGGTTTCCTGTTCGGCGACTGGGCTTTTGCCAGCCCCGTTTTCACCACCGGCAACAGCCTGGTGGTCCAGTATTTTATAGATAAGATCTTGTTTGCTCAATTTTTTATACCCCTTGAGACCGAGGTTTTCAGCAATTTCTTTTAGCTCAGGGACGAGCATCTCATTCAATTGAAGGATATCGTACATTATTTAAAAAATTAAATTGACTATGATTGTGTAACTCTCTATGAATTCCTAAAATATTGTGGGAAAATTCAGGTTTTAACTCATACTTAAAAAGTATTCGGATGAGTCGTCGATGCAAATATATATTTATTTGATAAACCAAACAGAATTTTGTTTCAAAAAATACTTTTTGAAAATGCTGAGACACCATTAATCATTATCTTTGCAGACTTATCAAATGATGTAAAATTATAATGCTAGAGACGACACGAATCCGCGACAATATGGGTGTCATCAAAAAGGGTCTGGAAAAAAGAAACTGGACAGAAGAAGATATGGCCATCCTGGATGATATTGTTAAAACAGATGATGAAAGAAAGCACTTGAAGACTAAAAACGATCAGGCGCTGGCCCAGATCAATGCCTTTTCCAGGGAAATTGGCACACTTTTCAAAAAAGGGGATACCACAGCTGCAAACGCATTGCGAGCAAAAGTGACGGAACTCAAGCAAACGGTCAAAGTAGATGAAGAGAAATTAAGGGAAGTGAAGGAAAAGCTTACTGAATTGCTTTTAAATGTCCCGAATATCCCGCATTACTCGGTCGTGAAGGGCTCTTCAGAATCTGATAACATTATCGTCAAAGACTGGAAGGATCCCAAGCCCGCTCTACCCCATGATGCATTGCCACATTGGGAACTGGGCATGAAATACGGTATATTGAATTTTGATCTTGGTTCAAAATTGACCGGAGCAGGCTTTCCTGTCTTGCTTAAGGGTGGTGCCCGTCTGCAGCGTGCCCTGATCAGTTTTTTTCTCAATGAAGCCTCAAAAGCAGGCTATGATGAAGTTGTATGCCCCCTCATGGTCAATGAAGATACAGCCCGGGCCACAGGGCAGCTGCCCGATAAAGAAGGCCAAATGTATCATGTCACCAGGGATGACCTTTATTTAATCCCGACCGCAGAGGTTCCCCTGACGAATATTTACAGGGATTTAATTATCAATGCCGAGGAATTTCCTATCAAGGTCACCGGCTATACTCCGTGTTTCAGGCGCGAAGCCGGATCATATGGTTCCGACGTCAAGGGACTAAACCGTGTCCACCAATTCGATAAAGTCGAAATTGTCCAAATCGTCCATCCAGACAATTCCTATGAACGATTAGACGAAATGGTCAAACACGTCGAGGGTCTGCTTCAAAAATTGGAACTGCCATATCGTATTTTGCGTTTATGTGGGGGAGATCTCGGATTTACATCCGCTTTGACGTATGATTTTGAAGTGTTTTCAGCCGCACAGAAAAAGTGGCTCGAGGTGAGTTCCGTATCAAACTTTGAAACGTTTCAAAGCCACAGGCTTAAACTCAGGTTCAAGGATGAAAATGGAAAAATGCGCCTGGTCCACACGCTGAATGGCAGTGCCCTCGCTTTGGCAAGGATAATTGCAGCCATTCTCGAAAACAATCAGACGTCCAAAGGCATTGTAATTCCTGAGGTTTTGAGACAATATTTTGATAATGAATTAATACTCTAAAAAATGGGATTTTATATAGTCATTTTGGTATTCTTTACAGTCGTGGGCATGATCATCAGCAGCCGGCTCAAGGGTAAATTTAAAAAATACAGCCGCATAGGGACCCGGTCAGGTATGTCCGGCGCAGAAGTCGCCCAGGAAATGCTGGGGCATTATGGTGTTCATGATGTCAAAATCACTCAAGGGCGGGGCATGCTCACGGACCATTACAATCCGCTAACAAAAACAGTAACCCTGAGTCCTGAAGTCTATTCCGGTCGCAGCGTCGCGGCAGCTGCAGTCGCTGCCCATGAATGCGGACATGCCATCCAGCATGCCACCTCATACAAGATGCTGGCATTGAGATCCAGCCTTGTGCCGATCGTGCAGGTTTCTTCCAGCCTCCAGCAATTTCTGTTTATGGCGATGATCTTTGGCATCGGAGCCGGAATGAGTGGTGGGCTCCTTTTGGGAATCCTGACAGCCACATTTGGAATGACAGCCCTGTTCAGCCTTGTAACCCTGCCAGTGGAGTTCGATGCCAGCCGTCGAGCCCTGGTTTGGCTCGATAATAGCGGAACAACTTATGGCGCTGAGTATGATGGGGCCAAGGACGCACTTTGGTGGGCGGCAATGACCTATGTCAGCAATGCCCTGGCATCTCTGGCCATATTCCTGTTTTTCCTGTTGCGGTTTTTAGGTTCAGACTAAGTATATTCACAGTAAATTCACGTTATGAGCGCAGAAATAGAAAGCACTTTTAAATCGGGCAAAGTACATATGGAAAAAACCATTGAGCATTTGCAGCACGAACTGGCGAAAATTCGAACTGGCAAGGCCTCGCCATCCATGCTCAGCGGTATCATGGTCAATTACTACGGCAATCCCACACCTTTGAGCCAGGTGTCCAACGTTTCAACACCTGATTCCAAAACAATATCGATACAGCCTTGGGAAAAATCCATGCTGGCCGTTATAGAACAAGCCATATTTGCAGCCAATATAGGTTTAACACCGATGAACGATGGCGAATTTATCCGTATCAACGTGCCTCCCCTGACCGAAGAAAGAAGAGTTGCCATGGTTAAACTGGCAAAGGCCGAAGGTGAAAATTCCAAGGTCAGCCTCAGAAATGAAAGGCACAAAATGCTTGAAGTCATCAAACAAGAAGTGAAAAATGGGTATCCCGAGGACATTGGAAAAAGAAAGGAGACCGATGTCCAGAATATGGTCAATGAGTACACGGACAAGATCAACAGAATGATCGAATTAAAAGAAGAAGACATCATGAAAGTTTGACAATGATGTTGAAAAACATTTTGGGCCTTTCTATTATATCTTCCTATATCCTGATGTCGTGCAACCGGTCCGTTGCACCCCTCACTCAGATGACAAGGCCAGATTCTGTCAGGGCTGTCATGATCGCCTCAGGCAGCAGTGCCCTTGGTCCAAGCGAACCGACTATATGTATCAACCCAACAAATCACAAAAACATAGTTGCTGGCGCAATCCTCGACAATGTTTATGTTTCAAATGACGGAGGTGAAACATGGTACGGACAACAGCTCATGTCATCTTCGGGTGTGTACGGCGACCCTGTCATCAGGGCTGATAAAAATGGTCATTTTTATTACTCACATTTATCCAATCCTTCTGACCGGGCATGGAGAAGCCAGGATTTCCTTGACCGGATTGTCATACAAAAATCCAAAGACGGGGGAAAAACCTGGACGGACGGCAGTTATACCACGCCAAACCCATCAAAAGACCAGGACAAACAATGGCTGGCGATTCATCCCGACAATGGCCAAATTTATATGACCTGGACTGAGTTTGATAAATATGGAAGCCGTGAATCTTCAGATAAATCCAGGATCCTATTTTCATCATCAAATGATGGCGGCATATCCTGGACTGCTCCCAGGGCCATCAATGCCCTTGAAGGAGATTGTCTCGATGACGACCAGACCACTGAAGGAGCTGTGCCCGCTGTGGGTCCCAAAGGAGAAATTTACGTATCCTGGTCATACGATGAAAAGATATATTTTGACAAATCTCTGGACAATGGCAAAACCTGGCTGAAAAACGATCTCCTTGTGACGGATCAACCAGGAGGATGGGCCTATGATGTTCCGGGAATCATGCGCTGCAACGGTCTGCCATTCACAGAAGTGGACCTCAGCGAGGGTCCCTACAAAGGGACGATCTATATCAACTGGACAGACCAAAGAAACGGGATTGATGATACGGATGTCTGGATATGCAGATCACGTGACGGAGGCGAAACATGGTCAAAACCCATTCGGGTGAATAATGATACAACCGTTTCACACCAGTTTTTTACAGCTTTTGATGTTGATCCGGAAACAGGTATTGTTTATGTCGTCTTTCACGATCGAAGGTTTCATCAAGACACGACCACTGATGTGTTCCTTGCCTATTCTACCGATGGTGGCAATAACTTCGAAAATATCAGGATAAACTCGGAAAGTTTTGTCCCGTCGCCGTTTGTATTTTTTGGCGACTACAATGATATATGTGCTTTAAATGGAATTGTCCGGCCAATATGGACCCAACTCAGTGGTCGCGAACTTAGTATCTGGACGGCTTTATTGGAGTTTGGCAAAGACTCTAATCGATAGATCGTTTGTACAAACCCCGGCTGTCCACAATCAGCAAATCACTGCCGTATATTGCAAAATCATGAACAGCCCCTGGCAGAGTTTTCTCAACCTTTTGTCTGATGATTTCCGGGCGCCTGGACTCAATAGTGATCCTGTTTCCGGAAAAATAGGCAATACTCTCAGGAAGCACCTGGATCAATTCTGATTTTAATTCAATATCTGAAGAAATATACTGCCCAAGGTTATTCATCTTAATTATGCCCTGACCCGTGTTCAAATACACGATATTATTGCGTTCAACAACTGAAATGACTGGATGCCTGCCTAGGGTTTCATCATACAATTCATTGGAAGCGATCAACTCTTTACCCGAATCTGATAACTTTATCAGCCGAAAGATATCCGCATTGAAGACCCACAGCTGGTTGTCTCCAGAGATGGCTACAGCACTGCAGTTCCATAAATTATAATGACTCAGATTTAATCTTTTGATCTCAGATAAGGTATTATCCAGGATAACAACAACCTGGTAATCCATAAAGAACAAAACAAGTTTTTGAGGATTGGTCACGTCGAGGCTCGTCAACCGGCCAAGCCGGATGGTCGAAAACCTGAAGAGTGGCTTGAGATGTCTATCGAACTTGACCAGTTCAGCATTACTGTTCACAAGATAAATGTTTCCAAGTTTATCACATTCAAGTACTTGAAAACGTCCCTCCAACAAATAATTCTCCTGGCTTTCAACTGAGGTTTGTGCCCGGACAGGCTCAAAAAGTAATAAAAAGGCCATAAGGAGCATTGGCCATATTAATTCAGGTAATCCTTGTGATCTGCCCTTTGTCATTTTCAAAAAATTTGATTTCAAAAGTCTGGCCATCGTACACGCCATACGAAAAATGCTTCATCCAGTCCCCAATATTGAAATATCTGGAATGACCATTGCTCAGTCCACAGGTCATGGGAATGTGCCTGTGTCCAAATATATAATAGTCATGCTGATGGGATGTATTATAGCTTTCACAAAACTGTATTTGCCACTCATTCTCCACCCCATTGTACTCCTCCAAAGCTTCATTTTTTTCTCGGCTTTTCCTACTGAAATACTTCATGATAGATAAACCGACATTTGGGTGCATCATGGCAAATAAGGATTGACTGACCCTATTTCTGAAAACGGATTTAATAAATTTATATTTTCTGTCATGAGACCCCAAGCCGTCACCGTGACCCACAAAAAATGTATGATTGCCAAGGGTGATACTCTGAGGTTGATGATGTACATCGATACCCAGCTCTTCCTGGAAATAGTCAAACATCCAGCTGTCGTGATTGCCCGTGAATAAATGAATCTTTATAGCCTCATCCGACATTTGGGCTAGTTTTCCCAGCAACCTGGTGTAACCTTTTGGGATGACTCTGCGGTATTCAAACCAGAAATCGAAAATATCGCCAAGTAAAAACAACTGATCTGCTTCGGCGGAAACTGTGTTGAGCCACCGGACAACTTTTTCCTCTCTCTCTTTAGAAGTTTTTACAAGGTCGAGTCCTAAATGAAAATCAGAGGCGAAAAATATTTTTTTTGTCATGCACCCACAAATCTCTCATCTGCTTCCATGACCGTCCCGCATTTTTTGCACGTACGCAGTTTCTCAGTCGTATAGAACTCTTTGAACCTCGGAAGGAAATCCTTTTCAATGTTAGTCAGTTCAAAATAGGACTCATGGAGCTTTTCATTGCAGTGGTCGCAAAACCAGAGAAGGCCATCACGCTCTTCTTTTGTTCTTTTTAATTCCACAACGAGGCCAATGGATCCGGGCGATCGCATCGGTGAATGTGGAACTTTTGCCGGAAGTAAAAACATTTCGCCTTCCCTGATCGGGATATCAACAGCCTGGCCATTCTCCTGGATACGTACATTGATATCCCCCTCGATCTGGTAGAACAATTCCTCAGTTTCGTTGTAATGATAATCCTTTCGGGCGTTGGGGCCCGCAACGATCATTACAATGTAATCCCCGGCATCCTTATACAGGTTACGATTGCCTACTGGGGGCTTGAGCTCATCTCTGTGCGCATCGATCCATTCCTGGAGGTTAAAAGGTCTTGCTATTCCCATTGTTTTATGTTTTGTATAAAAATATTAATATTTCAGTATCCACCCTAATCACCACAGCAGATGATTGCCCTAGAATTCTTGAGACCCCGTTACCTAGGATGTCGAGCGGCGGACTTGTTCTAATACGTTTTGATAATCAATAGCTTCCACATCCTTTATTGATCTGGCAATATCCATGAGCACAGCATCCTGTTTTCTACCCAATTGCATGGCTTCGTGATAAGGGAGATCCTCTCTAAAGGTCACGAGACTGTATTTTGAGTAGTACTCGGGAAATATCTGTTCAAGAGTCAATTCGATCTTTCGCTTTCGATTAAAAACAGGATCTGCCGTATGGGCACCCATTTCATAGAAGTTATCTACTGCAAGGTCTGCTATGGCATCCGTATCCTGCCTCCGTTCACTTTGGTAACCATCAAGAACTCTTCTCCAGTCATTGCCGTATTGATCCAGGTATTTATCCATAATGACTGAATCCTCAAAAGCACAATTCATGCCCTGACCGTAAAATGGAACAATGGCATGGGCAGCATCTCCAATCAGTAAGATTGTACTGTTGACCTGCCAGGGATAACATTTTATTGTTCCTAGGGCACTTGTGGGATTGTCATGAAAATCCTGGATCAGATTCGGCATATGCGCAAAGGCATCCGGAAAATTTGTTGAGAAAAAAGACTTGATGGCAGCATCACTGTCCAACTTTGAAAAGCTTTGTGCCCCTTCAAACGGCAAGAAGAGAGTTACCGTGAAACTTCCGTCAAGATTGGGCAGGGCGATCAACATAAACTTTCCACGAGGCCATATATGCAGGGCATTTTTTTCAATGCGATGTGTCTTATTGCTCCCGGCAGGGATTTCCAGTTCTTTATACCCCGCACTCAGGAATTGCTGTGAAAAGTTGAAGCGGTATTTATTTGAATACTTAAATATGGACTGACGCACGGCTGAACCTGCCCCATCAGCTCCGAAAATCACAGAGGCTTCCATATCAAATTCCTCTTCAGCAATTCTGTCATAGAACCGTACTTTCCCTGATTCAGGATCTGCTTCCAGGCAACTGCAGTTGAAATTGATCGAAATATTCGGATAGGATTCTGCCTTTTCCAGGAGGAGCGCATTGAGGCCAGGCCGTGATACGGAATTGATCCAATCCTGCTTGCGCCCGCTGTATCTAAATAACTCGGGCTCCCGGCCCGATCTGTGGATCATTCGGCCATACATTGGAATGACGTACTCCCGGACCTTTTCCTCAAGTCCTATCATGCGCAGTGCTTTGAGGCCTCTGTCCGACAAAGCCAGGTTGATGGATCTTCCTGCATCCTGGGTCACCTTGCGTAGATCCGGGCGTCTTTCAAAGATATAGACCTCGTGATTTCTTTGTGCCAGCCTGATGCCGAGCAATGTGCCCGCCAATCCGGCGCCAACTATAACGATCTTATCCATTGAGTAAGGATTTTAGGATTTGAGAAAATGACCATACATCCTCGAAAGTGTTGTATAGCGGGACCGGGGCAACACGAATAACATCGGGTTCTCTCCAGTCAGCAATGACGCCCGCAGATGTTATTTTTTCAAAGAGGGTCTTGTCAGCCTGAGCAACCTGGATAGAAAGTTGACAGCCGCGTTGTTCCGGATCTGAAGGCGTTATGATCTTCATCCTCTCAGAGTCAATTGCACCGAGCAAATACTCAAGGTAGCCTGTCAATTTTCTCGATTTTTGAACAAGTGCATCTATTCCGGCCTCCCTGAATATGTCCAGGGATGCCATTAGGGCAGCCATGGGCAGAATAGGTGGATTGCTCAATTGCCAGCTCTCTGCACCTGGGATTGGGTCAAATATTGGCCCCATTAGAAACCGGGTAGATTTGTTATGCCCCCACCATCCGGCAAATTTGGGAATCGTCCTGTCCTTGGCATGCCTCTCGTGCACAAAAATGCCGCTCATGCCACCAGGTCCGGAATTCAAATATTTGTAGGAGCACCAGGTCGCGAAATCCGGACCATCATCATGAAGACGAAGTTTTACATTTCCTGCCCCATGCGCCAGGTCAAAACCCACCACACATCCATGTTGGTGCCCAAGTCGAGTGATGTTTTTAATATCGTATAACTGACCCGAATAATAGTTGACCCCACCTATGAGGATAAGGGCAATTTGATTCCCTTCTTTCTCCAATACGCTGCGAATATTATCCATGCTTACGATCTCACCTTTATCCGGTTTAAGTTCTATGAGGCTGTCATCCGGATCAAACCCGTGAAAGGCGATCTGTGACTTCACGGCATACATGTCGGAAGGAAAAGGATTGTACTCAACCAGGATCTTTGACCGCCCGGGTGTTGGCCTGTAAAAAGATACCATGAGCAGGTGAAGATTGACAGTCAGGCTATTCATGACCACAACCTCGTGGGAGAGTCCGCCCACAATCTCGGCCATTTGTGCTGTCAGAAATTCATGATAAGGCATCCAGGGGTGCCGGGCGTGAAAGTGACCTTCCACACCGAGGTTCTTCCAGTCTTCCAATTCCTGTTCTATATATGCTCTGACATTTTTCGGTTGCAGTCCCAGTGAGTTGCCACATAAGTATATCAATGGCTTCCCGTCCCGATTTCGAGGCAAATAAAACTTGCCCCTAAATTGTTTCAGGTCATCTTTCCGATCCAGGCTTCGGGCATATTCATGAGTCGTACGGTATTCCATTAATTCAATCCTGTTCTATCAATAAATTGTGATTGATCCGCTCCATACAGCCAATTCAGAACATTGTCATACCAGATTTCAGAGCGCTCTCGTCTCGATATAACGCCCATTAATACGGCATCATTGATGACTTTCCCGGGATAACTCCCTTCGACATTGTCCATTTCGCCAAGCGGATAGGGATCATCAATGCCGGCAATGATCTGTCCCGAGGTCATTCTTGAGACCAGGAGCTTGAACGAAAGGATGTCATGGACAATCGAATCAACATAGATATTCCTGGATAACAGGTGTTTTTCCGGCGTTGGTGTACCTATAAAAAGGTCAGGGCGTCCTTTGAATCCCTGTATGCGGCGACCCAGGTTGACCTGGGCCATCTGGTTGCCATGGGAAAAACAA
This sequence comes from Saprospiraceae bacterium, assembly GCA_041631795.1. Classification (GTDB taxonomy): domain Bacteria; phylum Bacteroidota; class Bacteroidia; order Chitinophagales; family Saprospiraceae; genus JBFKJL01. The sequence goes on from JBFKJL010000025.1 coordinate 13,930, forward strand.
AACCTCAGCTGAGAAAATCGTGAAGGAATGTCATTGGCACACATCATGTGATACGTATCAGCTGACAGGGCGCACATCCACACAAGATGAAATCGCCAGTATTTGTTTTGCAGGCCAATGATACGCGGAGCATCGTACGGATGGATCTGAACCGCGAGATTATAGCTGTTGGCCAGTTCAAATATCGGATCCATATGAGAGCTGCCTACTGACTTCCATTGACCTGATGCATGTAAAAAATGTGTTGGAAGGCACATCAAATCCAGGCCCAATTCCTTATGGCATCTTTCGATTTCACGGAGGGCCGTTTTGACATATGCAGGCTGAATCACAAAACCACAAGTGAACTTTTTCGGAAAGGTACTCTGGATGCCAGCATTAAAGTCATTTTGGAACTTCATGACATCCCTTGCCAGTTTCTTTTTCATCCCATTACAATACAATTGGGAAAGGTTGAGGATGACCTCGTGATCAATATTGTGCCGCTCCATCCATTCGAGCTTTCCCTCGACAAAGTAGCTTTTATCGTCAATAGGTCGGGACCATCCCTTCTGCCGCATTTGTGATCCATCTTCCGAGATCCAAAACACCTTCTCTTCCTTCATAAAGGCAGGTATCTCGTGCGCTTTGGGCAAAAGGTGGCCGTGTCCGTCAATTTTGTATCTCATTCAGATGTATTTAATGCACACATTTTTAGGTTCCGTAAAAAATCTGAGAACCTCAAATCCGCCTTCCCGGCCAACACCTGAATGCTTCACACCGCCAAATGGTGTTCGAAGATCCCGGAGCAACCAGCAATTGATCCATACGATCCCAGCTTCAATTTTTTCAGCCATGCGGTTGGCCCTGTCAATGTTTTGTGTCCATATCGTGGAGGACAACCCATAGCTGACGCTGTTGGCATAATCGAGTACTTCTTCCTCAGTTTTAAAAGGCATGACCGTCACAACGGGACCAAAGATCTCTTCCTGGTTCGTTAAACAGTTGAATGGCAAACCCTCAATAATGGTCGGCTCTACAAACCATCCTTCCCGGCATCTTCCTGACACCCTGATACGTTTGCCTCCTGCCAGAATGCGACCACCCTCTCCCACTGCTGTCTCAATCTTGCTGAGGATCTTATTCATGTGGTCCTCTGATACGACTGCACCCAGGTCTACTTTCTTTTTTGGATCCCCAACCACCAGGTTTTTAGTCCGTTTGACAAAGTCCGCCCTGAATTTCGTATAGAGTTTTTCTTCAACAAAAATCCGGGAACCGCACAAGCAAATCTGACCCTGGTTGGCAAATGAAGACCGTATTGTGGTACTTAGCATCTTGTCATAATCCGCATCTGCGAAGATGATATTGGGATTCTTTCCTCCCAATTCAAGTGAAAGTTTTTTAAACAGAGGTGCAGCTTTGGCAGCTATAATACGGCCTGTTGCGGTACCACCGGTAAATGAAATGGCTTTTATGCCCGGGTGCACAGACATGGCATCACCGGCCTTGTGGCCAAAACCATGAACAATATTGAGAACGCCTTTGGGCAAGCCACACTCTATACAGATCTTTGAAAGAAGAAAGGCTGTCATTGGCGTGACTTCAGAAGGTTTCGCCACTACAGTATTACCTGCTGCCAGTGCAGGGGCAATCTTCCAGGTGAACAGGTACAGGGGCAGGTTCCAGGGGGAAATGCATCCGACAACGCCCAGTGGTTGTCGCAAGGTGTAATTGATCGCTTCTCCTGGCATACTGAAAGACTCGCTGCCAAATTGTGTGATCGCCTGCGCAAAAAATCTAAAATTCGCTACTGCCCTTGGGATATCGACTTTGGTAGCAAGCCACACCGGTTTGCCATTGTCACGACTTTCAGCCTGAGCAAAGACCTTGAGGTTTTTATCAATGGCCCGGGCAATATTATCGAGGTACTTGGCCCTGTCCTGAACGGGCAATCGCGACCACGATGAAAATGCTTTTTCAGCGGCTGAATACGCCTTTTCAATATCGCGATGATCTGAATCGGGAATAGTGCTGTAGGTGCGCCCTGTAGCTGGATCATAATTGGGAATGGTCTGCCGTGAGGTCGGACCAACCAGTCT
>JBFKJL010000026.1:0-15971 GCA_041631795.1 Saprospiraceae bacterium
ATGACCTTCCCTGATCCGGTGATCGGTGTAGCTGTTGAGCCCAAGAGCCAGAAAGACCTGGACAAGCTGGGCATGGCATTGGCCAAGCTCTCTGAAGAAGATCCGACATTCAGAGTGCGTTATGATGAAGATACAAATCAGACGGTGATCAGTGGGATGGGTGAGCTTCACCTTGAGATCATTGTCGATCGTTTGAAAAGAGAATTCAAGGTTGAGTGCAACCAGGGGGCGCCGCAGGTGAACTACAAGGAGGCACTGACAAAAACTGTTGATCATACAGAAAGATTGAAAAAGCAATCAGGTGGTTCCGGTTTATTTGCACAGATCGCCTTTGAATTGGGGCCTGCTGACGAGGAATTCCTCGAAAGTGAAGATTTCAAGAACGGAAAAGTCAAACTCCAGTTTGTCAATAACATCTTTGGAGGGTCCGTTCCAAAGGAATTTATTCCTTCAGTGGTCAAAGGTTTTAATGCCATGATGGACAGTGGTGTTTTGGCGGGATATTCCATTGACAGCATGAAGGTCAGGCTCTACGATGGCCAGACACATGCTGTGGATTCAAAACCTATTGCCTTTGAATTGGCCGCAAAGGAAGGATTCAGGGCTGCAGCCGGGTCGGCTGGTCCGGTTTTGCTTGAGCCCATTATGAAGCTCGAAGTTGTCACACCCGAAGAGTATGTCGGGTCGGTGATTGGTGACCTGAACAGGCGCCGGGGTTTGCCAAAAGGCCAGGAAAACAGGTCCGGTGGCGCCGTGGCCATCCAGGCCGATGTGCCACTCGCAGAGATGTTCGGATATGTGACCCAATTGAGGACGATCACATCCGGAAGGGCCAGCAGTACTATGGAATTTTCACATTATGCACCTGCGCCGAAGGGCATTTCTGAAGAAGTCATTGAAAAAGCACGTGGGGAAGTGAAGGTTTAAGTGAGATTTGATTGAATTTTCAACAAATTAAATATACCTTTGCGCCACTTTAAAATATTTGATTAAAGGGTTATGAATCATAAAATTAGAATTAAGCTCCGTTCTTACGACTATAACCTGGTCGATAAGTCTACGGAGAAGATCGTGAAAACAGTGCGCAACAGTGGCGCAGTGATTTCTGGTCCGATTCCTCTGCCGACAGATAAGGAAGTACATACGGTACTCAAATCACCGCATGTCAACAAAAAATCTCGAGAGCAGTTTCAGTTGAGGACCCACAAAAGGTTAATTGAAATATTCACACCGACTCAGAAAACTGTGGACGCTCTGTCAAAGCTCGAGCTCCCCAGTGGTGTAGATATCCAGGTTAAGCTCACTTAATACATTTTTTTCATAATCAGAATTTTACCGAAGCCCCAGGGCTGAGGTCGTTTATATAATACATAAACATGAACGGATTAATCGGAAGAAAGATCGGCATGACCAGCATCTTTGACGCGCAAGGCAGGAATATTCCCTGCACGGTCATCGAGGCGACGCCAAACGTTGTGACGCAAGTCAAAACAGTGGAGACAGATGGCTATTCTGCTCTCCAGGTCGGTTTTGGAACAAAAAAAGAAAAGAGGGTCAACCAGCCGATGATGGGACATTACAAGAAGGCCGGTGTTAAGCCTGTCCGTAAGCTCCATGAATTCAGGAATTTTGAAATTGACAAAAAGCCCGGGGACGAGATCAAGGTCGAGGAAGTCTTCGAAGAAGGCGATTACGTCAATGCCATTGGTGTTTCCAAGGGGAAAGGATTTCAGGGTGTTGTGAAACGCCATGGTTTCCGTGGTGTGGGAGATGCTTCCCACGGTCAGCACAACAGGATGCGGGCACCCGGGTCTATCGGTGCGGGATCTACCCCTTCCAAGGTTGTGAAAGGTATGAAGATGGCCGGTAGAATGGGAGGCAACAGGGTGACAATGCAAAATCTTATCATTCTGAAGGTTTTACCCGAAAAGAATTTATTGTTGGTCAAAGGAGCTGTGCCCGGGCACAAAGGCTCTATTGTTGTTATCGAAAAATAAGCGCGATGAAAATTGATGTTCTCGGCATAAACGGAAAAAGCACAGGCAGACAGGTTGATCTCCCTGATAATATTTTTGGGATTGAACCAAACAACCATGCAATCTATCTGGATGTCAAAACGATAAGTGCACACAAAAGACAAGGTACGCACAAGACAAAAGAGCGTAATGAAATTACCGGATCGACCCGGAAAGTGAAAAAGCAAAAGGGAACTGGTACTGCCAGGATGGGATCCCTGAAGAGTCCGTTGCTGCGCAGCGGAGGCCGTGCTTTCGGGCCTAAACCAAGGAATTACAACCTCAAGATGAATAAGAAGGTCAAACGCTTGGCGCGAATGTCTGCATTGTCATCGAAAGCAGCCGGGGGCTGTATTAAAGTTGTTGAAGATTTCACCTTTGATAAGCCCAGGACCAAGGAATTTATCAATGTGATGTCCAGCCTCGATGTGCAGGGCCAGAAGGCGCTCTTTGTTCTGCCGGACTACGACAATGTATTATTGATGTCCAGCAGGAATGTCCAGAAAGCTTCCGTTGTCAATGCCAAGGATATTAATACATACAACATCATGAACGCGCAAGTGCTGGTGCTGTCTGAAGGAGCGGTAGATAAGATAAAAGAATCATTTGCTTAAACAGAAAACTCATGGCCAAACAAATTTTGATAAAACCTATAATTTCTGAAAAATCAGAATCACTTTCTGACAGCCAGAACAGGTACAGTTTTATTGTTGCCAAAGGTGCCAACAAGATTGAGATCCGCAAGGCAGTTGAGAAATTGTACAACGTGCAGGTTTCGTCTGTCAATACGATGATCATGCCGGCGAAAGCCAAGGTCCGTAATACGCGGACAGGTGTCGTTCGCGGACGGGTCAGTGCATACAAGAAAGCTATTGTTAAACTCTCTGAAGGTGAGGAAATCGATTTCTTCGGGGATATTTAATCTATAAAGACATGCCAGTAAAAAAACATAATCCGGTCACACCAGGTTTGAGGTTTCACATCTCGAACATGTTTACTGAGGTGACCACAGATAAGCCATTCAAGAAGCTGACGAAAGGCAAAGGCAAATCCGGCGGACGTAATCACGATGGCAAGATGACCGTCAGGAATGTCGGAGGGGGACACAAAAGGAAGTACCGCATCATAGATTTCAAACGTGACAAGAACGGCGTTCCCGGTGTGGTCAAGTCCATTGAGTACGATCCCAACAGGACAGCCTACATAGCATTGATCTTCTATGTTGATGGCGATAAGAGATATATCCTGGCACCTGATAAGCTTGACGTTGGGTCCACTGTCATGGATGGTAATAATGCACCACCGGATGTGGGGAATGCCCTTTACCTTTCAGACATCCCTCTGGGATCAAACATCCATGCAATAGAAATGACCCCAGGTCGGGGTGCCGTTTTGGCACGCAGTGCCGGCGCCAGTGGTGTCCTGATGGGAAGGGAGGATAAATACGCGCTTGTGAAATTGCCTTCCGGTGAGGTGCGCAAAGTCCTTTTAACATGTAAAGCTACGATTGGCTCGACATCTAATCCGGATCACGGTCTCCAGGTCAAAGGAAAAGCCGGCCGGAACAGGTGGATAGGCAAACGCCCGCGTACAAGGGGGGTTGCCATGAACCCGGTTGATCACCCGATGGGTGGTGGCGAGGGACGAGCCTCAGGCGGGCATCCGAGATCGCGCACCGGTGTTATGGCGAAGGGTCAGAAGACAAGGAAAGGCAAAAAGCACAGCAGTAAGTTGATCGTTTCAAGAAGAAAAACTAAAAAATAAATAAGGAATGGCCAGATCAATAAAAAAAGGACCTTACGTCTATCACAAGTTGTTGAAAAAGATCGTCACAGCACAGGAGAGCAAGAAAAAATCTGTCATCAAAACATGGTCACGCTCATCCATGGTCATACCTGATATGGTAGGATTGACCATTGCTGTACACAATGGCAAGACTTTTATACCCGTCTATATCACTGAAAACATGGTGGGGCACAAGCTTGGCGAATTTTCTCCGACGCGAGTATTTAAAGGACATTCCGGAAACCGTAAATAACGAATAACTATGGAAGCTATAGCGAGGTTAAAAAATGTTCCAGTGTCAGCGCGCAAGATGCGCTATGTAGTGGATTCCATTCGAGGGAAATCTGTAGATGAAGCCCTGAATATTCTGAAATTCTCAAAAAGGGAAGCGTCAGATTGGCTTGAAAAGCTTGTCCTGTCTGCGGTGTCCAATTGGGAAAACAAACTCGATATGGCCTATGGAGCAGATGAATACGGCCTGGTCATCAAAACAGCTTACGTGGACGAAGCGGGTATGCTGAAACGATTCCGTCCTGCACCTCACGGAAGAGCGCACAGGATCAGGAAGAGAAGCAACCACGTCACGATCGTTGTGGAAAATACGATCGACCTGGAGATAGATGAGGAGGATACTGTTGAAGATATTATCGAGGAAATTAGTGAAGATTAAATATTAAGAAATACATGGGTCAAAAAACAAATCCAATAGGTAATCGGTTAGGCATCATCAGGGGATGGGAGTCCAACTGGTATGGCGGTAAAGATTTTGCAAATAAGGTCGTTGAAGACGTAAAGATTCGAACATACCTCAGGGCTCGGGTCCAGAAAGGGGGGATCGCGAGGATCATTATTGAGCGTACTCTTAAACGCATCACGATTACCATCCACACATCTCGTCCCGGGATCATTATAGGTAAAGGTGGACAGGAAGTCGACCGTATTCGCGAGGAGCTCAAAAAGCTGACGGGAACAGATGTTCAGATCAATATCGTGGAGATCAGGAAGCCCGAGCTTGATGCCTTTATTGTTGGGGAATCTGTCGGACGCCAGATTGAAGCGCGGATCAATTACAGGAGGGCCATCAAGATGGCTATCCAGTCGACAATGCGCGCCGGATCCGAAGGCATCAAGATCCGCATCAGCGGGCGACTCAATGGTGCAGATATGGCCAGGTCCGAAGAGTATAAAGATGGTCGTATACCCCTGCATACCTTCAGGGCTGATATTGATTACGCTTTGTTTGAAGCCATGACCGTTTATGGAAAAATAGGCATTAAGGTCTGGATTTGCAGGGGCGAGGTTTTGGGCAAAAGAGATCTGTCGCCAAACGTCGGTGAGGATAAGAAGAAAACAGGCCGTGGCCGTGGCCGTGGCCGCAGAAAATAAAGTCGGAGAGGTAAAAAAAACGTACCTTTGCGACACTTTTTTTGAAAGTAAAATTTTTTAGCAGACATGTTACAACCAAAAAGGACGAAATACCGCAAGCAACAGAAGATGAGGAACCGTGGAACTGCCTACAAAGGCAGTACAATTTCTTTCGGTTCATTCGGTCTCAAATCGACCCAGAATGGGAGGATCACCAACAGGCAGATCGAAGCGGCGAGGGTAGCGATGACGCGTTACATGAAGAGGGAAGGGAAAGTCTGGATCCGTATATTTCCGGACAAGCCGATCACTTCAAAGCCTGCAGAAGTCCGTATGGGAAAGGGGAAAGGAAATCTCGATCATTGGGTCGCCCAGGTGAAGCCCGGGACGATCATGTTTGAACTTGACGGTGTGAAGAGAGAGGTTGCCCATGAGGCGCTCAGGCTCGCAGCCCAGAAGTTGCCCGTTTTGACAAAAACAGTTGTTAGACCAGATTACGTAGAATAATATATTATGCCAAGCAAGAAATTCATAGAACTACAGGAATTCACGGTTGAAGAACTGCACAGTGAATTGGCTGAAACTGAAAAGCAATACCAAAAACTCAAGTTTGACCACGCTTTGAAAGGCCTTGAGAATCCTTTGGTGCTGAAAACTGTACGCCGAGACATCGCCAGGCTGAATACCGAGATCAGGAGAAGGCATCTCGCTGATGCGCCTGCCGAAGAGTTAGCAAAAAGATCTAAAAAAATTGCAAGAAGAAATTAAAGATATGACGACTGAAGGCCTTAAATATAAAAAGCAAAGGATTGGTGTTGTGACCAGCGACAAGATGGATAAAACCATTACTGTTTCAGTCCAGAGACGACTGCGCCACCCCATCTATGGGAAGTTTGTGAAAAAATCAAAGAAGTTCCTGGCCCACGATGAGAAAAATGAGGGCAAGGAAGGGGATCTCGTGAAGATCCAGGAATCGAGGCCGCTGAGCAGGCGCAAGAGATGGAAATTGATCGAAATTGTAGAAAGAGCTAAATAAAAAAGTCATGATTCAACAGGAATCCAGATTGAAAGTAGCGGATAATTCAGGTGCCAAAGAGGTGCTGTGCATTCGCGTTTTGGGCGGCTCCAAAAGGAGGTATGCCTCTGTGGGCGATAAGATAGTTGTCTCAGTGAAAGATGCCTCTCCTGGAGGGGTCAAGAAGGGATTGGTTTCCCCGGCGGTTGTGGTACGCACGAAGAAAGAAATTCGCCGCAAGGATGGATCCTACATTCGTTTTGACGACAACGCCGTCGTGCTGCTCACAGCAGCAGACGAACCAAGAGGTACCCGTATTTTTGGTCCTGTTGCGCGTGAGTTGAGGGAAAAGAACTATATGAGAATTATTTCATTGGCACCAGAAGTCCTATAAGTTATGAGAAACAGCATTACATCACACAAAACCACCAAGTTCCATATCAAAAAAGGAGACAAGGTTGTCGTTATCGCCGGGGCCTACAAGGGCAGTGAAGGCGAAGTCAAGGAAGTCCTTCCAAAGAAGTACAGGGCTATTGTTGAAGGGGTCAATGTAGTGAAAAAGCACACAAAGCCCACAAATGACAACCCCGGTGGGATCAATGAGATAGAAGCACCGATCCACCTTTCAAATTTGCTGATCGTGGATCCCAAGTCCGGCGAACCGAGCCGAATCGGCAGGAAGGTTGTTGACGGTAAATCGGTAAGATATTCGAAAAAATCGGGAGAAATTATTAAGTCATGAAGTACGAACCCAGACTAAAGAAAGCTTACAGGGAAGAGATCGTCCCCAAATTGCTCGAGAAATTCAATTATAAATCTTCGATGGAAGTTCCCAGGTTGGTGAAAATTAATCTCAACCAGGGTGTTGGCGGAGCGACACAGGATAAGAAGCTCGTCGATAACGCCCTCGAAGAAATGACCTTGATTGCCGGTCAGAAAGCCGTGCCGACAAAGGCCAAGAGGTCAGTGTCCAACTTCAAATTGCGTGAAGGCATGACAATAGGTTGTCGTGTGACGTTGAGAAGAGAAAGGATGTGGGAGTTCCTGGATCGCCTTATTTCTGTATCTCTTCCAAGGGTTCGCGACTTTCGCGGAATCAGCGACAAGAGTTTTGACGGCAGGGGCAATTATTCTTTGGGCATCAAAGAGCAAATCATTTTTCCTGAAATTGTCATTGACAAAGTGGGCAAGATATCCGGTTTGGACATCACCTTCGTGACGACGGCCAACACGGATGTTGAAGCAAAGGAATTATTGAAATTATTGGGGATGCCTTTTAAAAATCAAAGATAAAGTAGACTATGGCAAAGAAATCTATAATAGCTCGAGAAGCAAAAAGACAAAGACTCGTAAAGAAGTATGAAGCCCTGAGAAAGAAGCTCAAGGAAGAAGGCCGCTGGGATGAACTTGACAAACTGCCCAAGAATTCATCAAGAGTGCGTCTGCACAACCAGTGCAAACTGACGGGAAGACCGAAAGGCTACATGCGGAAATTTGGAATAAACAGGGTGACATTCAGACAAATGGCACTTGAAGGGAAGATTCCCGGACTGACAAAAGCGAGTTGGTAATCTAAAAAAAGTAAAATCAATGGCATTAACTGATCCTATTGCAGATTATTTGACGCGCATCAGGAATGCGCAACAGGCCCATCACAGGGTTGTAGAAATCCCTTCATCGGGAATGAAGAAGCGTATTACTGAGATCCTCTATGATCAGGGTTACATTCTTAAATACACATTTGATGATGATGCAGGCAAACAGGGCATTATAAAGATTGCCCTCAAGTACGACAGGAGAACGAAGGAGCCCGTGATCAAGAAGATGGGCAAGATCAGTAAGCCTGGTTTAAGGAAGTATGTAAAGTCAACGGAAATCCCGCGCACGATCAATGGCCTGGGCATATCCATTGTATCCACTTCAAGCGGACTGATGACGGACAAAGCTGCCCGGAAACAGAATTTAGGAGGCGAACTCATTTGTTACATATATTAATCGTAAAGAATGTCTAGAATTGGAAACGAACCGATAGATCTGCCAGCCGGCGTCACAATTGATATTTCAAAAGGCAACTTAGTGACAGTGAAGGGCAGTAAAGGAGAACTTCAGCAGCAGATCGATCCCGATATGCAGATTGAGGTTGAAGATGGGGTAATTAACGTCAAACGGCCGACTGATCAAAAGAGGCACAGGGCGCTCCATGGTTTGTACAGGTCGATCCTGGCCAATATGGTTCAGGGCGTCTCTGAGGGATATAAGCAAGAACTCGAGTTGGTTGGTGTGGGATACAGGGTGTCCAACACTGGCAATCTGCTAGAGTTGTTACTGGGATATTCGCATCCAATATATTTCGTGGTGCCAGGGGAGATCAAAGTGGAAACGGCAATGGAAAAGGGGAAGCCACCACGTATAACTCTTGAATCAAGTGACAAGCAACTGCTCGGACAGGTGGCCGCAAAGATCAAGGCTTTCCGCAAGGTTGAGCCTTACAAGGGTAAGGGTGTCCGGTTTAAAGGTGAAATTGTAAGAAGAAAAGCTGGTAAGACAGCAGGTTAAAACGAAGTCTTATGTCTAAACTCAAAGGAAGGAAAAGAATTCAATACAGGATCCGTAAAAAAATCCAGGGCACGCCTCAAAGGCCTCGTCTTAGTGTATTCAGGAGCAATAAAAATATTTATTGCCAGATCATTGATGATGTCAATCATCGCACAATTGTTAGCGCTGATTCCAGAACACTCAAGATCGGTGGAGATAAAAGGGCCGTTGCAGCAGAAGTGGGCAAAGCCCTCGCAGCAAAAGCCCAGGATCACAATATCGAATCAGTGGTATTCGACAGGGGAGGTTATCTTTACCACGGCAGGATCAAAGCTTTGGCAGATGGCGCAAGAGAAGGCGGACTCAAATTTTAAAAGTTTAAAAGAGCATAAATGGCACAGAATAAAAGAAAAAATGTACGGCAATCCGAGGCCTCGGACCTCAAGGAAAAACTTGTGAGCCTGCAGCGTGTGGCAAAAGTCACAAAAGGTGGGCGAACATTCAGTTTTTCAGCCCTTGTTGTTGTGGGTGATGGGAAAGGTCTCGTTGGCCACGGTCTGGGAAAAGCAAGAGATGTACAGGAATCCATTGCAAAGGCTGTGGACGTAGCACGCAAAAATCTTATTCGCGTGCCTATCCTCCATGGAACTATACCCCATGAGCAGAAAGGCAAGTATGGTGCCGGCAAGGTGCTGATCAAGCCTGCAGCGGATGGTACGGGAGTGATTGCAGGTGGTGCTATGCGTGCTGTGCTTGAGATTTCTGGCGTACATAATGTTTTGGCGAAATCCCAGGGTTCTTCCAATCCGCACAATGTTGTAAAGGCAACAGTCGATGCCCTAAGCAAGCTGCGGGATGCGAAAACCATAGCTCAGGAAAGAGGCATTTCGCTTAATAAAGTTTATGAAGGTTAATACGGAGACCCATGAAGATTAAGATTACACAAACGAAGAGCGTTATTGACAGGACGAAAAGGCAAAAAGGTACAATGGAAGCCCTGGGCCTGCGCCGTATCAATCAATCTGTCATCAAGGAGGCGACGCCACAAATTGTCGGTATGGTCGCAAAGGTAAAACACCTGGTCAGCATTGAAGAAGTAAAATCATAAATCATAAGACATGGAATTGCACAATCTCAAGCCCGCAAAAGGGTCCGTTAGAAAGAGAAGGCGCCTGGCAAGGGGTCAGGGTTCCGGATATGGAGGCACATCCACGCGTGGCCATAAAGGACAAAAGTCCAGATCGGGATACAGTCGAAAACGGAATTTTGAAGGTGGCCAGATGCCACTGCAGATGCGATTGCCTAAACGAGGATTCAAGAATCCCAACAGAGTGGCTTTCGTGCCGATCAACCTAGGGGCCCTGAAAAACTATTGTGAAAAGTACAAGGTCAAGGAAGTGACAATTGAAAACCTCTATAAAAACGGCATTATCAAGAAGAATGACCGTGTCAAGGTTTTGGGTCATGGAGAGATTTCTACTTCAGTGAATGTATCTGTCCATGCGATTTCTGAAAGTGCGAAATCAAAAATTGAAGCACAAGGAGGTACTGTAACAATCATTTAAAAAAATCTGATGAATAAGTTCATTGAGACACTAAAAAATATCTGGAAGATAAAAGAGCTGAGGGAGCGTATTTTATTCACTTTGGCGTTGTTGGCAGTGTACCGTTTCGGTTCGTTTGTCGTCTTGCCTGGTGTTAACCCGGCTGCCCTTGAAGCTGCAGTGGCTCAGAGAGGGACGAATGATATTCTCGGATTGATCAATGCATTCACGGGTGGGGCGTTCAACAACGCGGCCATTTTTGCCCTGGGGATCATGCCCTATATCACCGCGTCAATCATTATTCAGCTGTTGGGCTTCGCTGTCCCCTATTTTCAGAGACTTCAAAGTAAGGAGGGTGAGTCAGGCCGAAAGAAGCTGACACAGATTACGCGGTTACTGACTGTCTTTATCACACTTGTTCAGGGTGGCGGGTACCTGACCTACATCAGTTCTACACCGGGGGCAATTTCAAATTTTCTCAGTCCCAGCGTCTTCTGGTTCAGTAATATTCTCATCCTGTCGACAGGAACAATTTTTGCCATGTGGCTGGGTGAAAAAATTACGGATAAAGGCATCGGAAATGGGGTGTCCTTGCTCATCATGATTGGTATTATCGCAACATTGCCACGTGCATTTTTCGCAGAAGTCCAGACACAATTTGCGAGCAGCGGTCTATTCCTGTTCATCATTGAACTTGCCATTTTATTTATAGTTGTTTTGGCTACAATCCTGGTTGTTCAGGGCGTCAGGCGGATTCCGATCCAGTTCGCAAAAAGAATGATCGGCAGGGGCGCTCAAAATATGCCGGTAGCTGGTGTCAGGGATTACATTCCATTAAAGGTCAATGCCGCTGGTGTGATGCCCATCATCTTTGCCCAGGCGATCATGTTCCTGCCAGTCACTGTGGCACAATGGGTGTCGAGGGGTGGAACTCCCGGTGATTTCCTCATCAGTCTGAGCAACTGGAAGTCACTTCCTTACAATGTGATATTCTTTATTCTCGTTGTTATCTTTACGTATGTCTATACAGCGTTACTGGTCAATCCACAGCAGTATGCAGAGTATCTCAAAAGACAGAATGCTTTCATTCCGGGCATTAAACCCGGGAAGCAGACCCAGGATTTTATTGATACGCTGACAACACGGGTGACACTTCCGGGCTCAGTATTTTTAGGCTTCATCAGTATTCTTCCGGCGATCGTCGCCATCATGGGTGTCAATGATGCTTTTGCACTTTTCTTTGGCGGTACATCTTTACTCATCCTTGTGGCCGTAGTCCTTGATACCTTACAGCAAGTGGAGAGTTACCTTCTCATGCGCAAGTATGACGGCCTTGTCAAGTCAGGCAGGATAAAAGGCCGGTCCGGGATGCAAACAATCGGGGCAGGTATGTAAAGTAGATTTTTTATGATCTATTACAAGACCCGCGACGATATTGAACATATAAGACAAAGCTGTTTACTGGTTTCCGAAACGCTGGCACATATAGCCGGCCTTCTCAAACCCGGTGTTACGGGGTCTACCATAGACAAGGTGGCCGAAGAATTCATACGCGACCACGATGCAATTCCCGGATTTAAAGGGTATGGTGGTTTTCCTGCCACCTTGTGTATTTCAAAGAATGAATGCGTTGTACACGGGATTCCAGATGATGAACCATTCACCGAAACGGATATTGTGAGTATCGATTGTGGCAGTTTCCTGAATGCTTATTACGGGGATGCGGCCTTTACCTTTGCCTTTAATGGCGTTGATGAAAAGGTGATGAGCCTCCTGGTGACGACCGAGCAATCGCTATATAAAGGTATAGAACAAGCTCTTATTGGCAACAGGATCGGAGATATCGGCCACGCTGTACAAAAATATTGTGAGTCACATGGGTACAGTGTTGTGAGAGAACTCGTAGGGCATGGGATAGGAAAGAATCTCCATGAAGCACCGGAAGTACCCAATTACGGGAGAAAAGGCAGGGGCCCACTCATCAAGGAAGGCCTGGTCATAGCCATTGAACCAATGATCAATCTTGGCAAGAAAGGCATTAAGCAATTGGAAGACGGATGGTCAATTGTGACAAAGGATCAAAAGCCCTCAGCACATTACGAACATACGATCGCCGTTACAACCGAGGGACCACAAACCCTTTCTGATCACGAAACAATCAAAACAGCTATAAAAAATAACCCTGAAATCAGGAATATTTCCTTAAAAAAATAGATATTTGCACTCCAAAATTTTTTTATGTCAAATAAAAACCTTATTCAACAGGACGGAACGATAGAAGAAGCGCTTTCAAACGCGATGTTCAGGGTAAGGTTGGAGAATGGCCATTTGATTGTTGCCACGATTTCCGGAAAGATGCGTATGCATTACATCAGGATCCTTCCGGGGGACAAAGTAGCGGTCGAAATGTCGCCCTATGATTTGACGCGTGGTCGCATAACATACAGGTATAAATAGATAAAGATGAAAGTCAAAGCTTCAATAAAGAAAAGATCAGCAGAATGCAAGATTGTGCGCCGTAAAGGCAAGCTTTATATCATCAATAAGAAAAATCCAAAATTTAAGCAAAGACAAGGATAGATTATGGCTAGAATAGCTGGTGTAGACCTTCCCAAAAATAAAAGAGGCGTAATTGGCCTGACCTATATTTATGGTATCGGCAAAAGCAAATCAGGAGAGATCCTTGATAAAGCTGGTATTGAGCACGAAACCAAGGTCAAGGATTGGTCAGATGACAATATCCGGACCATTGCCAAAATGATCCAGGATGAGTATAAGGTTGAAGGGGAACTGAGAAGTGAGGTGCAGCTGAACATTAAGCGCCTCATGGACATTGCGTCGTACAGGGGACTGAGGCACAGGAAAGGTCTGCCGGTGCGCGGTCAGAGAACACAGACCAATGCGCGGACGCGGAAAGGCAAGAAAAAGACTGTAGCAAATAAAAAGAAAGCGACTAAGTAATTAATAATATGGCTAAAGTAAGAAGAGCAAAAAAGAGGAAAGTTAATGTTGAACCGGAAGGTTTGGCTTACATACAGGCCAGTTTTAATAACATTATCATTTCCATAACAAATAAGAAGGGACAGGTGATATCCTGGGCATCTGCCGGAAAGGCCGGTTTCAGGGGATCAAAGAAAAATACACCATTTGCCGCTCAGATCGCTGCGAAGGATGCAGCGCAAACAGCCTATGATGCCGGTATGCGTTATGCTGAGGTTTTTGTCAAAGGACCGGGTTCCGGAAGAGAAGCGGCAGTCAGGGCGATTGATGAGATCGGTATCAAGGTGACAAAGATCAATGACATTACGCCGATTCCCCACAATGGTTGCAGACCACCCAAAAGACGTAGAGTTTAATCAACTAAAAGTACAGATCAATGGCGAGATATACAGGACCGGTAACGAAGAAGGCGCGGAAATTCGGAGATCCGATCTTCGGACCCGACAGGAGTTTTGAAAAAAGGAAATATCCTCCAGGACAGCACGGTCCATCCAAAAGAAGGAAGCAAAAGTCTAATTACGCACTCCAGCTCATGGAGAAGCAGAAAGCGAAATATACATATGGTGTGTTGGAAAGGCAGTTCAGGAATATGTTTGTGAAAGCCAGTCACAAGAAAGGGGTGACAGGTGAGATCCTTCTGCAGATGCTTGAGTCCCGCCTCGATAATACTGTTTTCAGGCTGGGCATCGCCCCGACGAGGAGAGCTGCAAGACAGTTGGTTTCGCATAAACATATTCTCGTCAATGGAAAGCTGACGAATATTCCTTCTTTCCACCTGAAACCCGGTGATATTATATCCATCAGGAATAAGTCCAAGCATCTCGAAGTGATTGAGAACAGTATCAATAGTAAATCCGATATCAGAAATTTCCCATGGCTGGAATGGAATCCTGAAAGACAGGAGGGTAAATTGATGGAATATCCTGAAAGAGTGCATATTCCGGAAAAAATCAATGAACAACTTATTGTTGAACTGTATTCAAAATAAGCCTTGTTGACAACTGATGACAGGTATTGCGCAGGCAACCTGTCTTTTCTGTTTATAAAAATCCAAAGTACAATATATGAGCATATTAACTTTTCAGCAGCCGAATAAGATTCTTGCAACCAAGACAACCGATTTTGAGGGAACATTTGAATTCAAACCCCTTGAGCCCGGTTTTGGACAAACAGTCGGAAATTCCTTGAGAAGAGTACTTTTATCCTCATTGGAAGGGTATGCGATCTCTGCAATTCGCATTGCAGGAGTTGATCATGAATTTTCAACGATCAAGGGAGTGGTCCAGGACGTGGTCGATATCATTCTCAACCTCAAACAGGTTCGCCTGAAGCCCGTCATTGACAACCATGACTCTGATGTTGAAAAAGTCTATCTCACAATTTCCGGTAAGGAATCTTTCCTGGCGAGTGATATTGAAGCACACACCAATATGTTCAAAGTGATGAATCCGGAACTTGAGATTTGTCACATGGAACCGACAGTTAATCTCGAGATTGAGCTAACGGTATCAAGGGGCCGGGGATATGTTTCTGCTTCTGATACGCTTGGCAAGGATGCCACGATTGGCGTCATCCCTGTTGATGCGATTTATACACCGATCAAGAAGGTGGCCTACAAGGTTGAGAATACGCGTGTCGGACAAAGGACTGACTACGAAAAACTGACCATTGAAATCAAGACTGATGGAACGATCCATCCCGAAGATGCGGTCAAGGAAGCTTCGCGCATCCTTATCCAGCACCTGATGCTCGTGACTGACGAAAACATCACTTTTGATACCGACAAGACGCGGGAAGAGAATATTGTGGATGAGCATATCCTCCACATGCGTAAATTATTGAAAACGCCACTTGAGGACCTTGACCTGTCGGTCCGGGCCTACAATTGTCTTAAAGCAGCCAAGATCAATTCGCTTGGTGAACTGGTCAGATATGATACCAACGAATTGCTGAAATTCAGGAATTTTGGAAAGAAATCGCTTGTCGAGATAGAGGAACTTCTGCAGAACAAAGGGCTGACCTTTGGCATGGATCTGTCTAAGTACAAGCTTGACGAAGAATAAAATAATCGCAGCGGCCCGGATAATTCCGGATATTTAATAACAGCATTAACCGTCGATCAATTGCCCTCAGGCCGCCACAGGGAAGACCGGCAGTGATGTTAAATCGATGTCATGAGACACGGAAAAAAAGTCAATCATCTTGGAAGGAAAGCGGGCCACAGGCGGGCGCTCCTGAAGAACCTCGCCAATGCACTGATCGAGCATAAACGGATCAATACAACCCTGGCCAAGGCCAAAGCCCTCAGGGTGTATGTCGAACCCCTGGTGACAAAGGCCAGGAAAAATGATACCCATGCCAGGCGTGTGGTATTCAGTTACCTGCAAAATAAGGAAGCCATCAAGGAATTGTTTAGTTCGGTCATCAACAAGGTTGGGGAACGCCCAGGCGGGTATACCAGGATCATTAAGACCGGTTTTCGCAAAGGGGACGGCGCTGAAATGGCAATGATCGAATTT
The DNA here is from genome assembly GCA_041631795.1 of Saprospiraceae bacterium. GTDB lineage: Bacteria > Bacteroidota > Bacteroidia > Chitinophagales > Saprospiraceae > JBFKJL01. The sequence goes on from JBFKJL010000026.1 coordinate 15,779, forward strand.
GTCGATTTTAATGAAGTGTATTTGAAGTCAACGGAGGGCAAACAAGGGGGCAGACGACGACGAAGACGTGGGAAGAAGACAGAGACGCCTCCTGTGGCTATAGCCAAAGATGAAGAAGAATAAGGTTGAAAGTCAATATTTTTCAAAAAGGCGCGTGTGGTTTTTCACAGGCGCCTTTTTATATTATGCATAA
>JBFKJL010000027.1:0-15930 GCA_041631795.1 Saprospiraceae bacterium
CTCTGAAGCCACCAGATAGCCCACGCGGATACCGGCAATGCCGTAGATCTTCGAGAAGGTCCTGGAGACAACAATGTCCTGGCCTTCTTTAATCAGGCTGATCATGGTCGGGTAATCGGTTTCTGTGATATAGTCGTAATACACTTCATCGACAAAGACCAGTGTCTTTCTTGATGCCTCACGGCAAAAGTCTGTCAGCGCTGTTTTGTCCAGCAAGGCACCCGTCGGGTTATTGGGATTGCACACAAAAGCCATCTGGGTTTGGTCGTCTATGGCCTCATCCATTTTTTTTAGATCAATGCCGAGGTTTTCATCAAGCGGGATTTTTTTTATCTCTGCCCCAAAACGCTCGGCGTAGCGCAACAGGGCGCCATAAGTAGGCGTAGCTGTTACGATATTGCCTCCTTCCAGGGCACTTAATAATCCCGCGGCGTGGAGGCCCTCCCGGGATCCTCCCGAAACGACAATGTTGTCAGGCGATACACCTTCCTTTTCGGCGATGGCCGCCTGGAGTTCACGGATCTTCTGGAACGGGTAGCGACAGACATCGTCAAACATATTGATAAAACTCTGGCGGACGGTGGGTGAGGGACCATATGGATTTTCATTGTAATTTAACCGGATCATTCCGCCCCGGTTTTCTTTTGCCGATAGGTGGGCATCTGTCACTGGCTGGCCTTTCAGCGCTCCCGCGAAAGGCAAGCCCAAACCGATCAGACTGCTGTATTTAAGCCACTGGCGCCTGTCAATGTATGTCATGGTGTTCTTTTTGTGGTATGAAAAATACGATTTTATTTCAAGCTGAATGTATAGGGGAATTCACCCGGGTAATTTTCATAAAAGCCATTAAGGAGGACCTCGTCATTAGTGTCTCGTAAGCCTTCGATCAACTGATCAACTGATGATACCAGCTGCCCGTTCACTGAAGTGATGATATACCCGGGATCCATGTTGGTCGCGCCGATCTTGCTGTTCTTGTAGATCGAGACGACGTAGATCCCTTCTTTCCCTATTCGCGATTTTTCATCCGAATCGAGGTTGCGCAGTTCGAAGCCCAGGTCTACCAGGATCCTGTCCTTGCGGACTGCGACAAAATCCGTGGAGTTCAGCTGGTTTCTCAGGATAATATCTGCAGACCTCTTTGTCCCTTTGCGATAATATTCTACAGACACTTTATCACCGGGGTAGAGCTGGGCGATAGATTCCATAAACGCCGGCACGGATAGCGCTTCACGCCCGTTGATGGCCGTGATGATATCGCCGCTTTTGAGTCCGGCGTCGTAGGCTGCGCCGCCTTTTTCCACGACGTCTATATACACACCGCCAACAAAATCGAGACTTTCTTCCTTTGCCCTGAAGTTATCGACATTGATGATCGACACGCCCATCCAGCCGCGCTGGACTGCGCCGTATTGCCGGAGATCGGAGACGATCTTTTTGACAAGGTTCGAGGGCACCGCAAATGAAAAGCCTTCATATTTGCCGCTGTAGGTCATGATCGCGGAGTTAATGCCCACGAGCAGACCGGCGGTATTGACAAGTGCCCCACCGCTGTTGCCGGGATTCACGGCGGCATCGGTTTGAATGAAGGATTCGATGCCCCGGCGGTCGAAGATGTTGATGTTGCGCGCCTTGGCGCTGACGATGCCTGCAGTGACCGTAGACTGCAGCCTGAAGGGATTGCCAATGGCCAAAACCCATTCACCGACACGCACGGAATCCGAGTTGCCATAGATGACAGGCTTAAGGTCGTCAGCTTCGATCTTGATCAGAGCCAAGTCAGTAGACGGATCTGTACCTGTGATCTCTCCCTTGAATTCCCTGTTGTCATCCAGCGTTACCTGGATGTCAGTTGCATTTTCCACAACATGAAAGCTCGTGACGATATGGCCATTAGGTGAAACAATGACGCCTGAACCATTGGAATTGGAATAGCGGTCACCCGAAGACTGGGAATCTTCTTTTTTGTACAACGTCCTGATCGACACAACTGAGGATCGGCATTTTTCGGCAGCGTCGATAAAACTCGTCGGGGCAGAGGACATGATCTCAACCCTGGACACATTAGCGGGGTAGTTCACGAAGGTGGCGTCGATGGATCTTTGTTCCATGCCGAGGAGAATATCATCCAGGTAGAATTGATGGTATCCCGTTATGGAGATCACGGCGATCATAAGAGAAGCGAAGACCGAGAATAATAATTTTTTCACGCTGAAGTGTTTAGATTATAGGCAAAGATATATAAATAGAATGTTTAATATATGTTTTTCCTCCCCCCTGGCTTCTCTCCAATCAATGGAGAGGAGCCAGGGATGAGGCCCCAGCGATTTTTCCCTTATCTTTATCCTCCGAATTATGACACTCAAATTCATCAAATACCAGGGCACAGGCAATGACTTCGTCATCCTCGATGCAATCAAACAACCGGAATATGCATCTTTGATGAAGCAGCAAGTGGTGCGCCATCTTTGCGACCGGCGATTCGGCATTGGTGCAGACGGGCTCATCGTTTTGGCTCCGCACGATCAATACGATTTCCGAATGATCTACTACAATGCCGACGGCCGTGTAAGCACGATGTGCGGGAACGGCGGCAGGTGTGTCCTCCATTATTACTACCACAATATCAGAGCCAGTGAAGAGATCCTTTTCCTGGCCATCGACGGGCCGCATACAGGCATTGTCGGGAATGAAGTGCAGCTCAAAATGAATGATGTGCCATGTGTGGACAAAAACGGGGCAGACTATATCCTGGATACAGGATCCCCGCACTACGTGCAGTTTGCTGAGAAGATCAATGACATTGATGTCAATGCCCTGGGACGGATGATTCGCCACAGTCCGCCATTCAAGGCTGACGGCATCAATGTGAATTTTGTCCGCCTTAACGACAAGTCCATCTCTGTGCGCACCTACGAACGGGGCGTGGAAAATGAGACCTTGTCCTGCGGGACGGGGGTGGTCGCCTCCGCGATAGCCTCATCCCTGAAAAGAGATGTGAGACCCAGGGTCGTCCTGGTCGATACGCCCGGCGGGAGCCTGGAAGTCTCTTTTACCCCTGAAGGTGACGGATTTACGGATATCTGGCTTAAGGGTCCGGCCAAAGAGGTGTTCCGCGGTAAGATCGATATCTAGTCCTCCAAATCCATCTCCAGGTTCATTTTAGCCGTATTGAGTTCCGAAAGCGCATGGAAATCCTTCAGTTTCCTGGCGATCTCAATGCCTTCGTGGTAAGTGGATAAAGCCTTTTGGGGGTGGTCAAGTACCTCATACAGCATGGCCAGGTGATAGTACAGGCCGACATACTCAGGATCTTTCTCCCTCAGCGTACAATACTGCGCCTCGGCGGTTTCAAGTTCGCCCAGTTTCTCGTATTCCTTGGCCAGGGCGAAGATGAGAAAACTATCTTCCGGAGCACTTTCCAGCATGTCTTTGAGCGTCTCAATTCTTTCCTTTTCCATATGTTGTATTAATCACATATTAAAACTTTAAAATACATATATTTGTGCCTCTTTAGAGCAAGAAAATCTGCACAGATGAAATTATTGGTTTGTATCAGTAAAACCCCTGAAACCACAGCAAAAATAAGCTTTACAGAAGACAATACTGCATTCAGCAAGGAAGGGGTGCAATTTATCATGAACCCATATGACGAGTGGTTTGCGCTCGTCAGGGCGATAGAACTGAAGGAAAAACACGGCGGCACCGTAACGGTGATCAATGTCGGCACTCCTGATAATGACATCGTCATTCGCAAGGCCCTCGCCATTGGCGCAGATGACGCCGTCAGGGTCAATGCAGATCCGGCTTCTGCCAACTTCACAGCCCACCAGGTTGCGCACTATGCACAGGACAAAGACTTTGACATCATTTTTGCAGGCAAGGAGACCATTGATTTCAATGGATCCCTCGTCGGACCTATGGTTGCAGAGCTGCTTGATCTCCCGTTTTTCTCTTATGCCAGCCACCTCGAAGTGGAAGGAGATACCAAAACAATCACATGCGACGTGGAAGGCGGGATTGAGGTTCTCGAGTGCTCCGCACCTTGTGTGATCTCGGCGACGAAAGGCCTTGCCCAACAAAGGATCCCGAATATGCGCGGCATCATGATGGCCAAGAGAAAGCCCCTTGAGGTCGTTGAGCCTGTCGATGTTTCGGAAACCGAAAAGATCACGCACCTGGCACACCCGGAAGGCAAGAGCGGGGTTAAGATGGTGGATCCTGAAAACATGGAAGAATTGGTGCGGTTATTACACGAAGAAGCTAAAGTCATTTAAAACAAAGAGATATGTCATTATTGGTATTTGTTGAAACGGCAAATAAGAATTATAAGAAAACGGCCTTTGAAGCTGTGTATTTTGGATCAAAATTGAGTGAGGATTGCCACGTTCTGACTGTGGGCAATCATGATAATATCCCGACTTTGGGCCAGTACGGTGCAAAACACATTCATGTCGCCAATGCGGATGAAGCAGCCCAGTCCGACAATCAATGGTTATCAAAGGTTATTGCGGATAAAGCCTCCGAACTGGATGCGGAAACAGTTGTTTTGGCCCATACGGCCATAGGCAGGGCCGTGGCGGGACGCGTCGCTATCCGTCTCAAGGCGGCCACAGTTACGGGAGTCGCAGGGATGCCGGAAGGCAAGAACTTCCAGAAACAACTCTTTGGGGGTAAAGCCATAGCCACATATACATCATTGGCGTCCACAACGGTCATGACTTTAATGGGCAATACTGTGAAACCTGAAGCGTCTGAGGCCGGAGCGGAAATAACTGTATTCACTCCGGAAGCACTTTCACCTGCCGTTAAAGTTGTTTCTGTCAATAAAGTGGAAGGCACGGTTCCCCTGCCTGAGGCAGAGTTGGTCGTTTCTGCTGGAAGGGGCATGAAAGGCCCGGAAAACTGGAGTATCATCGAGGAACTGGCAGACGCCCTGGGAGCAACCACGGCCTGTTCAAGGCCTGTGGCTGATACGGGCTGGCGTCCGCACCATGAGCACGTGGGCCAAACCGGGATCGCCATCAGGCCCAACCTGTATATTGCAATAGGGATCTCAGGGGCTATCCAGCACCTGGCTGGGGTCAATAATTCAAAGGTGATCGTCGTTATCAATAAGGATCCTGAAGCACCTTTTTTCAAGGCAGCGGATTATGGTGTCCTCGGTGACCTGTTTGATGTGGTGCCGCGGCTGACGGAAGCGGTCAGGAATTTTAAATCCTGAAGTGATTTTGGGTGATTATTTGGGATTTGTAACTGTATAATTTGTAATTTTATTAAGATCGAAGGGTTTGAAAAAGATTGAATTAGAAATAGTAGCGCTTTCACACAGTGTGACACAATCTCACAATTATGCCATTGTCCTGGGAGAATCCGGTGGCAACAGGAGACTACCGATCGTTATAGGCGGATTTGAAGCACAGGCCATAGCCGTAGCCATGGAAGAGATGATCCCTAACAGACCCTTAACGCATGATCTCTTCAAAAAGACGCTTGATACTTTTGACATCGATCTTAAAGAAGTTGTCATCAACAACCTGCTTGACGGTATCTTTTATGCCCAGTTGATCTGCAATAAAAACGGGAAGGAAGTTATCATAGACTCGAGGACTTCAGATGCCATTGCCATGGCCGTGCGCTTTGAAAGCCCAATATTCACCTACGATTTCATCATGGAACAGGCTGGCGTGGTACTCGAGGAAAGCAGTGAAGCAGAAGCGCCCCAACCCAAAAAGCGGCGAAAAAAAGCCGTTGAGCCTGATTCATACGATCAATACTCTATCAAGGCACTCAAGCAAATGCTCGCCGATGTCCTCGATGAAGAAAATTATGAGAAAGCCGCCAAGATCAGGGATGAAATCAATCGCCGCAAAGAAAGCGAAGGCTAATTCGCAGGCCAATCAATCTTCTTCAGGATCTTAATTGTTTGTTGAAGCATCTCTTCCGTAAAATCCAGATGAGTGACGAATCGAACCTTGTCACGGCCAAAAGGATGGGCAATTATACCGTTCTCCTCCAGGATCTCTACATATTTAGATGAAGGGAGGTCATCGGCAAGTGTAAATATCACGATGTTGGTTTTCACGGGGTTGACAGATTTAACATAAGAGCATTCAGATAAGGCCTGTCCGATTTGTGCTGCCCGTCTGTTGTCGTCTTTTAAACGGTCGATATTGTTTTTAAGGGCATAGATGCCTGCACTGGCCAGGATGCCAGCCTGGCGCATACCGCCGCCCATCACCTTGCGAAGGCGTCGTGCTTTAAAGATGAAATCCGTGTTTCCAATGATCAGGGAGCCCACCGGCGCCCCAAGCCCCTTTGATAGACAAATAGAAATGCTGTCGAAATGCTGGCCTATTTCTTTAGGGGTATCCCCGGTCTCAACGAGCACATTGAACAAGCGTGCGCCATCGAGGTGGAGTAAGAGGTTCTTTTCCCTGCATAGCGTGGATATGGCGGCAATTTCGTCCATGCTGTAAAAATTGCCACCCCCCCTGTTTGTTGAATTTTCAATGACGACGAGCTTTGACAGCGGCAACCAGTCATATACGTCTTTGATGTGACTGTCTATCTGCTTCGCAGTGATCTTCCCGTATGTACCGTGTAAAAGCGAAACAGCCACCCGGGCATTGTAGGCATAACCCCCGGTTTCGTATTGATAGACATGGGAATTGATCTCGCAAATCACTTCATCCAGGGGATTGGTGTGCGCACAAATGGCGATCTGGTTGGTCATTGTCCCAGACGGGCAAAACAAAGCGGCTTCTTTGCCAAACATCTCTGCGACCATGTCCTGGAGTTTGTTGACCGTGGGATCCTGGCCGAATACATCATCACCCACGATGGCTTCAGCCATCGCACGGCGCATGCCTGGAGAGGGTTTGGTTATTGTGTCACTGATTAAATTTATATTCATACGTAAAAATTATATTTTTGGGCCAAAATAAAAAGACTCCATGTCCATAAATACTGAATATTATTATTCGGCGTTTTCTGTTGATAACGTCATCTTTGGATTTGACAAGGGTGCGCTGAAGGTGCTGTTGATCAAAAGGGCTGGAGAACCATACAAGGATTTTTGGGCCTTACCCGGTGCCCTTGTGCGGCCTGATGAGGACCTCGACGAGGCGGCTTTCAGGATCCTGGAAGAGTTGACCGGCGTCGAGAATGTCTACCTCGACCAGGTGCATACCTTCGGGGAGGTCAACAGGCACCCTAAAGGGCGTGTGATCACGATCGCCTATTATTCCCTGGTGAACGTGGAGAAGATCAAAACCCAGGCGGCATCCTTTGCCCAGAAGGTCGCCTGGAAGGAAGTCAAAAAGATCGACAAACTCGCCTTTGACCACTTGAAGATCATGAAGACCTGCCTTCAAAAGCTGAAGATAAACGTGAAGTACCAACCCATAGGATTTGAATTGCTGCCGGAAAAATTTACCCTGACGGAATTGCAGCAGTTGTACGAAGCCATCCTCCAGGTGGACCTGGATAAACGCAATTTCAGGAAAAAGATCATGAGCATGAATGTTTTGAAATCATCAAATGAAATGCAGAAAGGCGTGGCGCACAGGCCAGCTAAACTCTATTCCTTTGACACCGAGAAGTATAAAAAACACAAGGAAGAAGGATATATTTTTGAGATCTAACCCGAAATAACATCACCATCCCATCGGGTGAAATGGTAGATCAGGTCTGGATATATTTCCTGGATTTCACCGAGGTAAAGACGCAAAAGTTTCCATCCTTCAATATTATCAGATTTCAGGATCATCTTTTTTTGTTGGACTGAAGGCAACTGGGCATTGTAAATGGTGTCCAATCTACCTCCCCACACTTCAAAATACCCATAATAACCATCAGGCATCTTTCCAATTTCTTCAGACCATTCCGAGATCGTATTGACAACCTGGTTAAAATCGACGGTATTGTCGTTTTCACTGCTCAGGTATCCCCATGCAATTTTGTCATTAATGAGGCGGAGTTCGCTGTTTTCCAATGACACACCTTCCTGCCGGAATAGTTCCAAAACGACCTTCTGCTCTGAGACTGTCAGGAGTCCCTGGTTCATGACCACATCATCCAGTGAGACTGTTAAGTCATACGTCGCGTAGGATCCAGGAAGGGCATGAGTTGAGGAGGGAAAGTGTTCACCTTCCACACATGGCAGGGACATTTCAAAACCATCGATATCGAGAAGGAGTTTTTGTTGAGTTCTCGTTAAGCGCGTTACCAGAGTTGTATTAAGGCAATCCTGAGGGCCCAGGGCTATCAATTGGACGTGAGCTTCAGGCCCGTCCGGAGTCAATAACTGGGATGGCTGAAGCAGAAAGTCATCTTCGACATTAAGGACTTCAACGATCATTGGAGTTTTGGAACATGCCAAAATCAACAAAAAGAATACGAGTGCGTAACAATATTTCATATACCGTGTTCTCAAATATAACGAGATACTTATAGTCTTGCTGCCTCTATATCAAAAATTATTAAATTAATGCATAGACGATTCAGTCGTGAAACAGTTATCTTTGTGCGCTTATGGAACGGATCAGAAACTTTTGTGTCATTGCCCATATTGATCATGGCAAGAGTACACTGTCAGACAGGCTCCTGGAACATACCCAGACGATATCGGCAAGGGATATGCAGGAGCAGGCGCTGGACAACATGGACCTGGAAAGGGAAAGGGGCATCACAATCAAAAGTCACGCGATCCAGCTGGACTATCTGCATGACGATGGTGAGATGTATACGCTTAATCTGATTGACACGCCCGGGCACGTGGATTTTTCCTATGAGGTTTCCCGTTCCATCGCCGCTTGCGAGGGCGCTCTTCTGCTCGTTGATGCCAGTCAGGGCATCCAGGCCCAAACGATATCCAATCTCTACCTGGCCCTGGAGCACGATCTCGAGATTATCCCTGTGCTCAATAAAGTGGATATGGAAAGTGCCATGCTTGAAGAAGTGTCCGACCAGATCATTGACCTGCTGGGTGTGGAGAAAGCCGACATCATTCATGCGAGCGGTAAAACAGGACAAGGTGTCAAAGATGTCCTTACGGCAATTGTTGAACGGATACCCGCTCCGGTAGGAGATGAATCAGCACCGCTGCAAGCATTGATCTTCGATTCATTATTCAATCCTTTCAGGGGCGTCATCGCCTATTTCAAGATCGTCAACGGGACCATTACAAAAGGTGAAAAAGTCCGTTTCTACAATACCGGAAAGGAATACGAGGCCGATGAGATCGGTATCCTTAAAATGAATATGGTCGCGAAACAGAAGTTGAAAGCGGGCAATGTGGGCTATATTATCACCGGGATCAAGGAGAGCAAGGAGATCAAGGTGGGGGATACCATTACTTCAAGCGCGACACCCTGCGAGAAGCCGATCAGGGGGTTTGAAGATGTCAAACCCATGGTATACGCCGGTCTTTACCCGATCGATAATGACGATTTTGAAGATCTGCGCGACAGCCTTGAAAAACTCCAACTCAACGATGCAGCACTGGTGTTTGAACCGGAATCCTCGATTGCCCTGGGCTTTGGATTCCGTGTGGGCTTCCTTGGGATGCTGCACCTTGAGATCGTACAGGAGCGGCTGAGCCGGGAATTTGACCAGGAGGTGATCACCACTGTGCCCAATGTATCGTACTTTGCCTTTACCAAGAAAGGTGAAAAGCTGAATATCCATACGCCGAATGACCTGCCAGACCCGACGCTTGTGGATAAGGTCGAAGAACCCTATATTCGTTCACAGATCATCACAATGCCAGAGTACATCGGCTCCATCATGACACTCTGCATGGAAAAGCGCGGGACGCTGACAAAACAGACCTACCTGACAACAGACAGGGTCGAGCTCACATTTGAGATGCCCCTTGCTGAAATTGTTTTTGACTTCTATGATAAACTGAAATCCATTTCACGGGGTTATGCGTCCTTTGACTATGTCCCTATCGATTACAGGGCCTCCGATCTGGTGAAGCTCGATATCCGGCTCAACGGCGATCCCGTAGATGCCATGTCATCGCTTGTCCACAGGTCCAAGGCCGATGCTTTTGGCAGGAGGATATGCAAAAAGCTCAAGGACCTCTTGCCAAGGCAGCAATTTGTCATAGCGATCCAGGCCGCCATTGGCCAGAAGATCATCGCGCGGGAAACCATATCCGCGTTGCGTAAAGATGTCACCTCGAAATGCTATGGCGGGGACATCACCCGTAAACGGAAACTGCTTGAGAAACAAAAGAAAGGAAAGAAGAAGATGCGCCAGATCGGCAATGTCCAGGTGCCTCAAAAAGCCTTCCTCGAGGTCCTGAAGATCAACGAGTGATCAGGGAATGATATCAAAGGTATAAGAGATGATCTCAAGGGCAGGATATCCTGTTTTCGGATCAATGTTTTTGAGATTCAGATCGATGTCAATGGTTTCGGCAACATCTTTTTCCGCACTGTCAAATACGAAATCTATTGTGCCTTGAGCACCGGGGGGAATCGGCTTGCGCGGATAGTCCACGGTCGTGCATTCACAGGCGCTGACGAGTTCGATGACAATATCTTCATTGCCTGTATTCCTGAAAACAAATTGCCCTGTCCGCTTTTCGCCCTTTTTTACAGCTCCGAGATCTATATGCCGCGTCTCAAACGCGATGGCATAACCGGTATCCGGCTGGAGTGCTGACTGGGGGCAGATGATGGAAAGTAAAAACAGGATTAATGTCATCACATATTTGATTTATCGCAAATATCAGGGTGTTACTGCAAATGGATCCCTAAAGAAAAGTTAAAATTCATTTTCACTCCCACTTGCCTCACTTAATCATTCAGGTCGCGGAACATGCCGGCGATTGGATCCTTGAAATTCATACTCGTGGACATGATCTCTTTGCTGATCACTTCAAACTCGGTCAGGCCGTGGAGAATGAATTCCATGTACAGGGCTTGTTCATTTTCCGGTATCCCGTAATTTTCAACGAATTTCTTTAACCCGGGGACAGATTCAAGCTCTTTCCTGTATTCTTTGTCGGAGGCGTCATTGAGAAGGCTGAGGCCGTTACCGGCTGAAAACCAGGTTTTGATGACACCATAAGGGTCTTTGGTTTCCATCTTTTCCGTCTTATCCGGATTGGGGAAATTATCCGTAAAGAGGTCACTGATCGCAGCGCTGATCAACAGCAAGGCGACATTGTATGGCCCTTCCTGCTCGCCCTCGTAGACAAGCTCGACCTTACCCGTCATGGAGGGTATGACACCCCAGAAGTCATTGATCCTTGCGGTGCCGCGGGTTTCTCCATTGATCAGCATGCGTCGCTCGATGGCACTGTAAAGGTTTTCCATCGCCGAGATGCCCATACGCGCCGAGACGCCACTCTTTTCATCTGTGTATTCGCTGTGACGTGCCTTGAAAACAATTGTTTCCAGGAGGTCTTTTACCAATTCGGGTATATGGATCTTTTCCCTAACATCCGGGTGAATGTCGGCTTCATCCTCTGTGATTTGCTTGGCGACCTGGATGCTCGTCGGATAATGCGTGAGGATCTGGCTTTCTATCCTGTCCTTGAGCGGAGTGATGATGCTTCCCCTGTTGGTGTAATCTTCCGGGTTGGCCGTAAAAATGAAAAGAATATCCAGGGGGAGCCTCAGTTTAAATCCCCGGATCTGGATGTCTCCTTCCTGGAGGATATTGAACAGGGACACCTGGATCCTGGGCTGGAGATCGGGCAATTCATTCAGTACGAATATAGATCTGTGCGCCCTTGGGATGAGTCCGTAGTGAATCACCCTTTGGTCGGAGTAGGGCAGTTTGAGGGTGGCGGCTTTGATGGGATCCACATCGCCTATGAGGTCTGCCACGGAAACATCTGGCGTGGCCAGTTTTTCGACGTAGCGATCATCGCGATGCACCCATTCAACAGGTGTCTCATCGCCCATGTCCTGGATGATCTCGACGGATGTCCTTGAAATGGGGTTGAGTGGATCGTCATTCAGTTCTGATCCCTTGATCACGGGTATGTATTCATCCAGGAATTGGGTAGACAACCGGGCGATCTTTGTTTTGGCCTGCCCCCTCAAACCAAGTAACAAGATGTTGTGCCTCGATAGAAAGGCCCTCTCGATATCCGGCAAAACAGTGTTTTCAAAACCGTAAATATGGTCAAAGAGCCGTTCCCCATTCTTGATCTGCCGCGAAAGATTGCTCCTGATCTCATCCTTAATGCTCTTCGGAGTATATTCCGACTTTTTGAGGGCACCGAGTGTCTTTATGTTCTTTATATCCAAAGTGTATATTAATTTTTGCGTTTCCTTTTGCTGTCTTTGTAATCCATAAATATAAATTCACCCAGGCCCTGGAGAGAACTGTAAAAAGCTTTTCCCGTGTTGGCTTTGGTGAATTTGTCCACGAATTGGACAAGGTATGGGTCCCTGGCCACCATAAAGGTGGTGATCGATATATTTTGTTTCCTGGCCTTGACGGCCAAACCGAGTGTCCTGTTGAGGATCTTCCGGTCCAGGCCAAAGCTGTTCTTGTAGTATTTCCTGCCTTTCTTGATGCATGTGGGCTTGCCATCCGTGATCATCATGATCTGCTTATTGGGATTCTTGCGCTTACGCAGGATATCCATGGCAAGCTCGAGCCCTGCGACGGTATTCGTGTGATAGGGGCCGACCTGGAGATAGGGAAGGTCTTTGATGGCGATTTGCCAGGCGTCATTGCCAAAGACGATGATGTCCAGGGTGTCCTTGGGATAGCGTGTGATGATCAATTCAGAAAGTGCCATGGCGACTTTCTTGGCGGGTGTGATCCTGTCTTCGCCGTACAAGATCATGGAATGTGAAATATCGATCATCAGGACCGTCGATGTCTGCGTCTGGAAGAATGATTCGTGAACCTGGAGGTCGTCCTGGGTCATTTTAAATTCTCCAATGCCGTGATTGATCTGGGCGTTTTTGATGGATTCCGAGATATTGATCCGGTCCAGTGTGTCCCCGAATTCAAAGGGCTTGAGCTCGGAAGTCCTTTCATCGCCCTGACCTGTAAGCCGCGTATTGTGTTTGCCCCGGCCTGACTTTTTGAGTTGGTCAAAAATGTCGTTGAGGGCATGTCGGCGCAACGAAATCTCCATTTTGGCCGTCGGGTTATACCCAACAGGGCCGCCGGTCCCGCCTTCTGAAATATAGCCTTTGTCTATCAGATCCTGGATGAAATCGGCGATGCCGTAATCTTCTGTGGTCAGTTCGTATTCCTTGTCGAGTTCTGTGAGCCAGGAGAGGGCTTCGGAGACATCCCCGGAAGTGTAGAGCAGCAATTCCTTGAATATCTCCAAGAGTCGCTCAAACGGATCTTGTCCGTTGTGCTCATCCCTGAAATCGCTGAAGTGCCATCCTATCATTTCACATGAAGTTGTCAATGCACAATACTAACGATCGGGGACCTGGAATGTTTTATCCCCGGGGCTTACTTGAGCCGGAAAGTCCCTTCCCCGACAATGAAGCCGTTGTTAAAGATCTCTACGATGTAATTGCCTTTCTGTACATTGAAATTGGGCTCAAAATCAATGCACGCATTGGTTTCCTCGTTGTTGTATTCAACATTACCTGACACCGAATACTTCATTTTCTGGCCAGTAAGTTTTTCTGTCACCACACCGGAGCCCATATCTTCCACGTACAAGACCTCCCCGGAAGGCCCCGTCAACCTGACCTGGAATTCCTTTTGTCCTGCCGGTGTCACGATATTGGTCTCTGTGACAAAACATGTCCTGAGGACATCGACCTTTTTGGCGCGCGCTCTTTCTTTTAATGCGCCATCGTCCTTTTTGAGATATCCCTTTACCTCGATAAAATTGATCTTTATGGCCTCCGCTATATCGACCTTGCCGGACAGTTGGGTGTTTGTCTCTGAAAGTTTTTCCCTTTCTTTTGATAAAACCGTCCTGGCCGAATCGAGTTTGCTGATCTTTGTTTTGGACAATTGCACTTCCTGGTTCAGGGTTGTGTTTTCCTGGGTCAGGCGCACATTGGAGGCCACCAGGTCCTGATTTTCTTCCTTGAGCGTTTTGATCTCGGTCATATACTGGGCCGCCTGTGTCCGCATCTTGTTGAGTTCTTCCCGGGCTTTGCCTAATTCCCTTTCTGTCCAGATCAGGGCGCTGATCTTTTGCTTTTGCTTGAGTAACTCGGATTTTTGATTTTCAATAAGGCCGTTCAGCTCCTGGTTATCGCCGCGCATATCCTCAAGATCCTGAAGGGCCGACTGGTAGTCCTGATCGAGGGCCGTATGGATCTTTTCAAGTTCGAACATCTCCGTGCGCTCGAGATCGAGGTTGCTCTTTAATTGGGAATTTCGGAACCATTGGTAGACATTCAAAGCCAGCAGCGCAATTATAAGAAAGATGCCTAAAAGAGGAAGGGAAGTTTTCGATTTTGCCGTCATATGTGAAGATTCAAATATCCAAATATCACAGTTTATTCAAGAATATGAAAACTTTATATTTTATTTCAGTGAAAACAAGGTGATTAAATTGTTTACTTTCAGGGTTTTTCCCCAATAATATAAGATGATTCACAAGAGACTTGAGGATATTTTATTCCTGGATATAGAAACTGCGGGTCAGGTCGCGCGCTATGAAGCGCTCACCGATGACTTTAAATCCCTGTGGGCTTGGAAGGCGGGGCACATTGCCCGGGACAAGAACCTTTCTGAATCCCAAATTGCTGAACTTTTTAATCATAAGGTTGCAATTTTCGCAGAATTCGCCAAAGTGATCTGCATTTCTGTGGGATTTATCACCGTAAAAAACCGAAAACTTGAAAAATTCCGTTGTAAGTCCTTTTATGGTGATGATGAAAAGGGCATCCTCATCTCCTTCATAGACCTTCTTAAAGCACACTTCGACAAACCCCACAAACAGGCCTTATGCGGCCACAACATCAAGGAATTTGATATTCCATTTCTCTGTAGGCGTATGACCGTTCACAATCTTAAAGTCCCCAAAATGCTCGATGTCATCGGCAAGAAACCATGGCAGGTGAAACATCTGCTGGATACCCTGGACCTTTGGCGATTTGGAGATTTTAAAAACTATACATCACTGAAACTCCTATGTGGCGTTCTTGGCATACCTTCTCCAAAAGATCACCTCGAAGGTCATATGATCCACTCAGCCTATTGGGACGATGGCCGCCTTCGAGATATTGTTCAGTACTGTGAAAAGGATGTGTTTACGGTGTCCAAGGTCTATCTGAGGTTGAATACGATACCGTATGATGAGGACTATGAGTTTGAAAGTACGACGGAGTTCTGAGTTTAGAGTTTAGAGTTCAGAGTTTAGAGTTCAGAGTTCAGAGTTCAGAGTTCAGAGTTCAGAGTTCAGAGTTGCTTATTATTGGAAATTTTGTTTACAAATCCGAATCGAAGTCCATAATAAATAAAAAATTAAATGCCGAAGAGTCTTGTCTATGAAAAAGCACAGTTGTTTGCCTTGAAAATTATTGAATTGAGCAAAGAATTGAAATTCAGGAAGCAATATATTTTTTCGAAGCAAATACTGCGTTCAGGATGCTCAATTGGAGCAAATATAAGTGAAGCATTATCTGCGGAATCTTCAAAGGACTTTGTTCACAAGCTGAATATTTCACTTAAAGAAACCAGAGAAACTAAGTATTGGCTAGAACTGCTATTTCTTTCAAACAATTTAGGTAAGAGCAAATACGATAATCTTAGTCATACCTGTTCAGAATTGAAAAAGATGCTCTCCAGTATTATTCTCACCGTGAAAGAAAAACAGAATAAATAAAAAACCATTCCGCTCTTAGAACTCAGAACTCAGAACTCAGAACTCAGAACTCATCAGAACTCAGAACTCTGAACTCAGAACTCTGAACTCAGAACTCAGAACTCATCAGAACTCAGAACTCTGAACTCAGAACTCAG
>JBFKJL010000028.1:0-15831 GCA_041631795.1 Saprospiraceae bacterium
AGCGCGACGCCGGCTTCTTTTTCCGCTTCAGACAACACAGCTTTTGATGAAGCGATCGGTTCAAGTGTCATATCCGCTACCTCAAGCCCTACCTTTTCCACACAACGCATGATGTTCCTGCTTGCGGAGATCTGCCCGGTGATGATATGAAAATTGGCTTCCAGTCGAATGCCTGACATTCCCACCGGATCTATGATATTTGACTCATCGTCCACGGTAAATTCCTGGGGGAAGACATGCAGTATTTTATCCCCTGGCGGCAAGACAAGCTTGTACATATCCTTGATGAGATTCTCGACATCTGATTCTCCGATTTCCGAATCAGGGTCATTCCTGACCAGGAGGCCATGATGGTGAATGCTCTTGATATGCTGACCTGCAATGCCGACATGGACTTTGCCGAACTTGGTCTTGGAGTTCTTTTCAGCAATCTGAATAGCTTCACTTATAGCTTTGACTGTTTTGTCAATATTGGAAACGACTCCCCGGGACACCCCTTCAGAGGGGACAGTACCCACACCGAGGACTTCGATCTTGCCATACTCGTTTTTCCTGCCGGCAATGGCACAAACCTTGGTCGTCCCGATATCCAGCGCTATGGCGACTTTGCCATTGTTCAATGAAGATGATAATGCATCCATAATATAATGTTTACTTTCATTTTTAACTGTCACTGCGGACACCGACAATATGACCCGCATACTCAAGATTCAACTCTTTAAATTTGTCTAATCCCACTTTCCTCACACCCTCCTTATAATACATTTTAAGCTTGTAAAACTTTTCTTCAATATCTGTGGCTTCACCCAGAACGATCCTGTTGCGCCCAAGTTTTGGCACCACGGTGATCTCACCCTTTTCCACATGGATCTGCTCGATCAATGCCGATAGAAACGGATCTTTCGAAATGAAATTGGCCACATTCAAAACATCATTCAAAATATGCGCCTTGTCCTGTTGGAATCCTTCTGAATAGGCTGCGCCAAAACCGGTGACAACCGGCACCCGGACAGCCACTTTTTCTACCGAAGGAATGTACCTGCCATCCCTGTCCAGGTAGTAATCCAGACCACTCGTAAAATCAATGCGCACCAGTGGTTCCATTTGGGTAATGTGTATGTGCACCCGGTTCAGTTTATCTATGTAGATGTTTGAATCTTCAATCACCTTATTGTCATTCAACAGTTCTTCCAGGTCCCTGGTGTTCAGGTTCTCAATAGATGCCACCTCCAGCTGGTAGCCAAGATGTGCTCTGATCAGTTCCTTGACATCTTCCTTCTTGATCAGGTACTTATTCCCTTCAAGGGGTTCGATATGAATAAAGACAGTGGAGACCTGGTCGTTCAACTTATCCTTCAACCCCACTACAAAAAGCGAAGCTATACCAGCAACAAGGATCAATTTAAAGGTGATTGACCCCAAAAAACTTAACCCGACTTGGCCTTTGCGTTTACTCAAAACTTTGTTTTTACATTAATAATTTCATTATGATATTTATCCAGATCTGAAGCACCAATGGTCACTATCACCTCGATATCCTGTCGCTCCCGAATATGATCGATCAGTTGTTCAGGAGTGACCATCAATTGACGCCGGCATGTCATTCTGCTGAAGATCATATCCGAATTGACGCCGTCGATCGGCTTTTCACGTGCCGGGTAGACAGGCAACAACCAGACTTCTTCCATCCGCGATAATTGCTCGGCAAAACCCAGGTGAAAATCCCTTGTCCTGCTGTACAAATGTGGCTGAAAGATCACTACTGTCCGTTTCCCCGGAAAAAGTGCGAGGACCGTATCCAAGGTAAATTTCAGTTCCTCCGGGTGATGGGCGTAATCATCAATAAGTGTAAAGCCATTATCATACACCTTATCAAATCTTCGTTTTATCCCCCTAAATGATCCCACAGCCATTGACAGGTCCGCTTCCCGAGGCACCAATAATTCTGCTGTACACAACGCCGCGGAGGCATTGAACACATTATGCGCACCGGGTAAATCCAACCGCATCCCCTGCCACACTCTATCCATGCCATAGTAGTCAAAAACATAAGACCCGCTTTCGATTGCGACATTATCGTAAAAGACCGCCTTGTCATGTCCCACCTCATGGATCTGAATATTGCGGGATACAATGTGCTCCATCCACGATTCCGAAAAATTTTCCCACAATCCTGCCGGCATGATCAGGTGCCCGCCTATGGAGACTTTCATCGTCAATGCCTCGTATGCCTTCTTGAGCGTGCCTTCATCTCCATATACATCGAGATGGTCGGCGTCGAGGGAAAGGATGATCAGAATATCCGGCTCCAGGTGCAAAAAGGACCTGTCAAATTCGTCTGCCTCCAGGATCAGGATATCGCTCTGGCCGCTTACAAAATTTGAATCAAAATTCTTCAGAATTCCACCGACGAAAGCGGTGACATCAATTCCACAGTATTTCAAAATTTGTGTTATCAATGCACATGTTGTCGTTTTCCCATGTGTTCCAGCCACACACACCGCGTATTTCTCTTTGCTCAGGACACCGAGGACCTCAGCCCTCTTCATGAGCGGAATACCGGAATGGCGGTACCACACGAGTTCCCTGTGATCGGAAGGGATGGCCGGCGTATATACCACCAGGTCCACATCCTTCGGGATCAGTGAAACATCTTCAACATAGTGTATTTTCAAACCTTCGACTTCCAA
Organism: Saprospiraceae bacterium; assembly: GCA_041631795.1. Lineage (GTDB taxonomy): Bacteria > Bacteroidota > Bacteroidia > Chitinophagales > Saprospiraceae > JBFKJL01. The sequence continues at coordinate 2,691 of JBFKJL010000028.1, forward strand.
CTTTTTGGTTAAGTCGCTTTGGACAAGATCGTATCCGGATACTTCTGCCCCTATACGCGCAAAATAGCGCGCCAGGGCACTCATGCCTATGCCACCAATACCGATAAAATAAACCTTTCTGATATCATTGAGGTCCATTTATACCTTGTTAGCCAATTTGATAATGGCATCTGCGATCTCATCCACAGCATCCGGCTTGCCCATATATTTCAAATGTTCACCCAGACGCTTCCGGGTGTTGTTGTCATCAATCAGGTTGAATGCCACCTGTATCATCATTTCACTTGCTTGCGCATCCGGGATGATGACCGCGGCATCTTTTTCAACCAAAGCCTGAGCATTCTTCGTCTGATGGTCCTCCGCTACATTGGGCGAAGGCACCAAAATGGCTGCCTTTCCAACGAGGCTGATCTCAGAAATCGTCGACGCACCCGCCCTGCATATAATGATATCGGCAATGCCGTACGCCAGGTCCATCCTGTCGATAAACGGACAAATCCTGATATGATCAAGATTGGCGATATCCGAGCGTGAGAATTCGTCAAAGTAGATCTTCCCCACTTGCCACAGCAATTGAACATCTTCTCGCGCAGCTATGGCATCGTATTGGGCTCGGACAGCATCGTTGATTGACCGGGCTCCGAGGCTTCCCCCGAAAATAAATACGGTCTTTTTGCTCTTGTCCAGCTTAAAATGCGCATAGCCTTCTTCACATTCCCCTGCGAGATCGGCAATGTCCTTTCTCACAGGATTGCCTGTCAGGATGATCTTTTCAGAAGGAAAAAACCTGTCCAAACCATCATAGGCCACGCAAATCGCATCAACAGATCGTGCCAGAATCCTGTTGGTGATGCCAGGATACGAATTCTGCTCCTGGATGAGGGTCGGAATCCCTTTCGATGCAGCCACCTTCAACAAGGGGCCACTGGCGTATCCGCCTACTCCGACGACAACATCCGGCTTAAAATTGTCAATGATCTTTCTGGATGCCCACAGGCTTGAAAGCACTTTGAGGGGAAACAACGCATTGCGGTACAGTTTCTTTCTGTGAAAGCCGCTGATCCACAACCCTTTGATGGGGTATCCCGCGGCGGGAACCTTCTCCATCTCCAGCTTACCCTTGGCGCCTACAAACAATATGTCAACATCCGTTTTGGATTTCAATGCATGAGCTATGGCAATGGCCGGATATACATGCCCGCCAGTGCCACCACCACTAATAATCACTTTCATAAGCGATCTGCATTTCTTCCTTCTGTATTTCGTTCGAGGTATGTTCTTCAACAAACCTGCTTACACTCAATATAATTCCAAGAGAGATACATGTGAAAACTATAGACGTACCTCCCATACTAATTATCGGCAATGTCAGTCCCGTCACCGGTACCAGGTGTACGGAAACAGCTATATTGGCAAATGCCTGGATCACTATATTCAGGCATAAACCCATGGCCAGGATCGCCCCGAAAGTCCTGGGACATCTTGTGACGATACTTGTGCATCTGAAAAGCAACCCCAGGTAAAGCAATATTATGAACAAACCACCAAGCAATCCGTATTCCTCACATATAATCGCATAGATAAAATCCGCATAAGGATAAGGCAGGAAATTGCGCTGCAGGCTATTGCCCGGCCCCTGGCCGATCCACTCGCCGTTAGCGATGGCTATCTTCGATTGTTGGATCTGGTAACCCCCATCAGTATTGTAAAGGAATTCGTTGACTCTGGAAATCCATGTTTCAAGCCGCACCACCTCGGGAAATGCCGTCCCCAACAGGATAAGGAAGGACAACAGAGCAATCCCAATCATCACCAGGAGAAAAACATACCTCAGCGAGACACGGCCAATGACCATCATCAGGACGCACGTGGTAAACAGCAATGCTGCTGTACTGAGATCAGCAGGGGCAATGAGGCCACACACAATGACCACCGGCATGATTATAGGCACAAAGGCGCTGTTAAAATCCTTGATCACATCCTGTTTGTGGGCGATGGATCGCGCAATGTAAATGATGAGCGCCAGCCTCGCCAGGTCTGATGTCTGGAAGGTCTTGTCAATGAACGGGATGGTGATCCATCGTTTCGCGCTGTTGATCTCGGTACCAAAACCAAGGGTGTACAACAACAGAGGTATCACCAACAGGAACAGTAAAGGGGCAATCTTTGAATAAAACATGTAGTTGAACTTATAGGTCAAATACATGAGGGTGAACCCCAAAAAGACAAAAAGGCTTTGCTGGATCAGGTAATACTCGGTATTGCCTCCCATCACCTTGAATGCCATACTTCCCACCGCGCTGTAGACCGCGAGAATGGAGCAAATGCCAAGAAGGGTGACAATAAACCAAATGGTCTTGTCCCCTTTTAAATTCTTGTAAACAGTTGCTACAGTCGTCATTTATTATCCAATAGATTAAAAACCTCTTTCTTGAACTCATCCCCCCGGTGCGCGTAATTCCTGAATAGATCAAAGCTCGCACACGCCGGGGAAAGCAATACCGTATCCCCCCTTTTTGCAGCGGTGAATGCCTCCCGGACAGCATCGGCCATAGTTTGTGTCTCCACAAGGACGTCCACTGCATTCCCGAAGGCATTGACCAGCAAAAAATTATCAAGGCCTAAGCAGATCAGCGCTTTTATTTTGTCACCAAAATGCTTTTGTACACCGGAATAATCGTTTCCTTTATCGATCCCTCCAGCAATCCATACAACCTGGCCCGGAATCGATTCCAGGGCATAAAAAACAGCATCCACGTTGGTGGCCTTGCTGTCATTGACAAATGCCACACCATTGATATGGGCGACAGTTTCCAGTCTGTGCGGAATGGCTTGAAAGGATCTCAGGGCGTTCGAAATCTGTGCATCGGACAACCCAATAACTCTTGAGACCTTTACGACTATTGCGGCATTAAACGCGTTATGCCGGCCTTTCAAATTCATGTCAAACGTTACACTCTCATCCTTTGAGGAGAGCCACTTTTCGGGATAATTTACAGACAGCCAGTGTACATGAGCCGGGCACTGACTTTCGTCATAAAATTGCACCAGCAAGGGATCGTCCTCGTTCACAACAAGGTGATCATCCCTATCCATGTTTTTTGTTATCGCCCATTTGGCACGACCATAAGATTCAAAATCTGCGTACCTGTCCAGGTGGTCCGGTGTAATGTTCAGGATGACAGCAATATGGGGATGAAAACGATCAATATCATCCAGCTGAAAACTGCTGAGCTCAAGAACCATCCAGTCCGGATGGTCATTCTCAGCGAGATACGCTGAAAAACTTTGACCGATGTTCCCTGACAAACCAACAGATAATCCCGACACTTTCAGCACATGGTACATGAGTGAAGCTGTCGTGGTTTTACCATTGCTGCCGGTAACCCCAATGATGCGTCCAGAATAAAATCGGGATCCAAATTCAATCTCCGAGATCACTGTCTTCTGCCTTAGTCGAAGCATTTCAATGACCGGAGCTGTTTCCGGAATACCCGGACTTTTGACGATAACATCATGCGCACTTAAATTGTCAATACGATGTCCCTTTTCTTCAAAAGGGATGTTATGTTCAGTGAATAATTTCTTTGTTTCATCATCAATGGCTCCAAAGTCCGATACAAAGACATCGACACCATGATGAATAGCAAGCCTCGCTGCTCCAATGCCGCTTTCTCCGGCTCCAAGGATCGCCACACTCCTGATCATTACCTTACTTTTAAAGTAATGATGGTTATAATGGCAAGCAGGATGGCCACAATCCAGAATCTGATCACAATCTTTACCTCGTGCATGCCCTTCTTTTGATAGTGGTGGTGAAGCGGCGACATCAGGAATATCCGTTTCCCCTCACCAAATTTTCTTTTTGTGTATTTGAAATACCCCACCTGTAAAACTACAGACAGGTTTTCAATCAAGATGATACCGCACAGGATGGGTATCAGAAGTTCCTTGCGCAACAGGATTGCCATGGCTGCAATGATACCTCCAATTGCCAGGGATCCGGTATCACCCATGAATACTGAAGCCGGGTAGGAATTGTACCATAAAAACCCGATGCATGCGCCCAGGAAACACGCCGAGAATATTACAAGCTCCTCAGAATGAGGGATATATAAGATATTGAGATAATCCGCCGCTATAACATTACCCGAGACATAGGCCAATATACCCAGGGTCAGGGCAATGATTGCCGCAATCCCCGTGAGCAGTCCATCCAGGCCGTCTGTAAGGTTGGTTCCGTTGGAGACCGCTGTCACGATGAAGATGATCAATGGAATAAAAATGATCCAAACATAACGCGCCGATCCGCCGACAAACCACTTGTAATCAAACTGATTGCTTTTAATGAAAGGCAGATTTGTGAGAGGCTCCTGGACATAGGCCATCTTCTTTTCCAGCGGTGTATTATTCACCTGGGGAACTGTGATGACGAATTCCGTAACCATGTTGTACTCACGCGCTTCGGCAACATCTGCAGGCATCCGCACGACAATATCATCATGCATCAACATCGTCGCACCAACTATAAGGCCCAGGACAACCTGGCCCAACACCTTGAATTTGCCTTCCAGCCCGGACTTATCCTTTTTGAAGACCTTGATATAATCATCTGTCAATCCGATGATAGCCATCCAAACCGTGGAAACGATCATGATCAGTATATAGATATTGTCCAGCCTTGCCAGCAAAAGGCACGGAACCAATGTCGCAAGAATTATTATAATTCCGCCCATCGTCGGGGTTCCTGTTTTGGCCACCTGCCCATCCAATCCCAACTCACGCACTGTCTCTCCTACTTGCCGTCTTTTCAAAGAACTTACGATCCTGCCGCCGAAAACCATTGAAATGATCAATGATAATATAACCGCCATGCCGGACCTGAATGATATAAACTGAAACAAACCTGCACCTGGCAGATTGTGTTGTTTTTCTAAAAATTCAAATAAATGATATAACATGTTTCATTGCTGTAAAAAACAGTCTACAGTAGGCACCTTGGATCTTTATCCAAAAGCGACCTACTGCAACTGTTAAAACCAACCTGAGAATGATAATAGAACCTACTCTTAATTTATCTTCTGCATTGCTGCTTTCATTATTTCTTTATCATTGAAAGGGATGCGTTCACCCTTTATTTCCTGGTATTTTTCATGACCTTTTCCTGCCACGAGGACAATGTCCCCGGTTTTTGCGATTGTGCATGCGATCCGAATAGCTTCCTTCCTATCCCTGACCCGCATGGCCTTTTTTCTTGCATCATCAGTCAAGTCCCTGTACATATCATCCAATATGTCTTCAGGATCCTCAAACCTGGGGTTATCAGATGTAAATACTGTGATGTCACTGTGTGCGATAGCAATCTTGCCCATTAGCGGCCTCTTGCCCCTGTCCCGGTTGCCACCGCAACCCACAACACAGATGATCCTGCCCTCTTGTACAATGGCTTTTAGTGTCACAAGCACGTTCTCCAGGGCGTCCGGCGTATGCGCATAATCCACAAATCCAGTATACCCTGTGCCTGCCACACTTATCTTTTCAAGCCTTCCTTCCGCTGTCTCCAACCCGGACAAAACCTGCAAAACCATATCTTCATCTACCCCCATCAACACAGCTGTTCCATATGCGGCCAGGTTATTGTAGGCATTGAACTTGCCGATCATCCTGAAAAAAACATCCCGCCCACCGATAAGCATCTGCAATCCGGACGCATCATTATTCAGGATGCGGCCTTTGAAATCCGAAGGCCTGTGAAGGCTGTAACCATAATGACGAGCCTTCGTATTTTGAACCATCACATCGCCATTCCTGTCATCGACATTGATAAGCGCTGTGGCGTTCTGTCCAAGCCTGTCAAACAAAAGCTTCTTTGCATGTATATAAGCTTTGAATGAACCGTGGTAATCCAGGTGATCCCGGCTGATATTCGTAAAAACAGCCTGATCAAATTGCGCCGCATTGACCCTCCCCTGATCAAGTGCATGAGAACTTACTTCCATGAACACATGGCTCACACCCGCATCTGCCATCTTCCTGAATGTATTCTGCAATGTGACAGGATCCGGTGTGGTCAATTCTGCTGGAAGCACCTCCTCGCCTATACGGATATCTACCGTTGATATCAGGCCGCAGGTATGTCCGAACTGCGAGAACATCCTGTACATGAGGGTCGCACATGTCGTTTTGCCATTTGTTCCCGTGATGCCCACAAGTTTGAATGCACCCGAAGGGTGATCGTAAAAGTTGGCCGCCAACAGGGACACGGATTGACGCGTATTGCCGAGGAGGACACAAGGGACATTATTCCTGATCTTTTCCGGGTTTTCCAGAATGATCACACCAGCACCTTTTTCAAGGGCCATGTCGATGAAATCATGCCCGTCAGATTGATATCCCTTCACACATACAAATGCGAAACCCTCTTCCACACGCCTGGAATCAAGGGTTATGCCCCTGACAACAGTCTTCGGTTCGACATTGAATGTCTGACCTTTAACGGATTCCAGTATATTTTCCAGTAGTTTCAAAATTCATTTACCACTTTTGATAAACACAATATCTAATTGAGATATAATTCAATTTGCTGTCCCCTGATCGCCTCTCCAGGCCTGATCGTTTGCTTTTTCACCTTGCCTACACCATGAGGCAGTACTCTCAGGCCGAGATTTTCCAACACATAGGTTGCATCTCTCAAACCCATTCCGCGGACATCTGGCACTTTCAGCACTTCTATGGGCTTATCAGAAAGATTGATGTCATCTCTTTTCGACACAAGCTCAACCCAGTTGGACTTTCCATTTGATAAAAATGGTATTCCTGTGAACTCGAGGACTTTATCGTAATCGGACCTGTATCCTGAATGCGCACTTGCTATCGGGACCACATCATCATCCGCTTTTGTCACTTCCCTCTCCATCGTGCCGCCCAGTCTTTTGACGATGTTCCTGAACACTGGTCCGGCAACCTGAGATCCATAATATGCGCCGTGTGGCTGATAGACCACTACGATCATGGAATACACAGGATCCTCAGCGGGAAAATACCCGGCAAATGAGGCGTTGTAGGCCTTGGTTTCTCCTTCTTTGGCGTAGTTCGTGCTTGTCGTTCCCGTTTTACCGGCAAAACTGATATTCTCCAGTTTCAGCCTGCTCCCCGTTCCCCGCTCGACTACTGAAGCCAGGAGTTCCTGCACCTCTGCAATCGTTTCATGACCTGCAATGTGCTCTTTCAAAACCTTGGGACTGAAAACGGTGTTTTTCCCTTTTGGATTCACAATTTCACTGACCAGGTAAGGCTTCATCATTCTGCCGTCATTGGCCACGGAATTGTATAAATTGAGTACCTGCAATGGCGTCATCATCAATTCATACCCATGTGCCATCCAGGGCACTGTCGTGCCATACCATTCTTTCTTATCCTTTTCAGGATGTTTGAAATACGGCCGGGGCTCTCCTTCGATCTCTATTCCCGTCTGCGCTGTGACACCTAAAGCATCTAGACGCAATCTGAAATTCAGCCAATTGTCCCTTGAACCAAAGAATTCCTGGGCTGCTGAAGCAACACCGACATTGGAAGAAATCTCAAAAGCTTCCCTTAGCGAGGATTTGAATTTGCCATGGGTTTCAGAATCCTTCATTTCCCTGTCGTAAAACTTCTTGCGTCCACCGAGGAGGTTGATCTCTCTGTCCAGGCTGACATCAAATTCTTCCATCAGTGCGAGCACTGTGGCGAGTTTGAAGGTCGAACCGGGTTCACTCAAACGGCCTATGGCATAATTGTACATCTCCGAATAGGTGCCATTATTCACGCCCAGGTTGACCAACGATTTGATAGCCCCTGTCTTTACATCCATGATGACCACAGTGCCTGCCTCAGCTTTGTATTGCATCAATGCCTGCAGCAATTCCCTGTGGGCGACATCCTGGAGGTGCATGTCGAGGGTAGTGATCACATCCCTGCCCTTCTGACCCGTCATTTCAAGAGGGTCATAGAGCGGCAACCACAGTCCCGATGACACGCGATGCATAAGCGTTCGCTGCACATCTCCTTTCAGGACTTTGTCGAAGCTCCCCTCGATCCCGATTTTCGAAGCATTTTCCCTGTCCACACCTATCGTCCTGGCACACAGCTCTTTAAAGGGTTTGACTCTTTGGCTTATCCGTTTTGTTATGAGTCCTCCTTTGTACTGCCCAAGCTTAAGAATGGGAAAAGTCTCTAAAAGATCAAGCTGATCCTTTGAAATATTCTTCAGCAATGGATAGTAGCGGCTCCCGGGTTTTTTGTGTTTTAAACCCGCATTTCTTTCCCGCACCAGTTCCCTGCGCCACTCCTGAGAAGGCTTGGATGGTGTAAAGTGTGTACTTAACAAAAGGGACAATTCTTCGATATTTCTTGAAAAGACCTCTTCTGATGAAGTCAACAGATCCATATATATGTCAAAGTATGGAAGGGAAGTTGCGAGCAGATTGCCGTTGATGTCGTAAATATTACCGCGTTCACCTTCGACTTCTATCCACTTGACATTTACGCCACCTTTATCGCGCCACTTACTGCCTTCCAGCAGAGATATCTTTATAACCCTGCTAAATATTATTCCGGCGAACAGGACAAATCCCACAAAAACGATATACACGCGAATTAATAGTTCGTTTTTTTTGTCCATGTGCCTTTACTTTCATTTCAAGTCCCCTCTGACGGAATGATCACAGGAGATTCTTTGTTGATTTTCAAGCCTTTAGATTGCAGTTTTTTAGCCAACTGCGATTCTGTACACTTGTAAATGATGTCACTTTTGACATGCAGATAATGGGATTTTGAATCCTCAACCGCTTTTTCCAGCTTTGCAATTTTCCGCATTTTCCGCTCTGCACTGTGGGCGTTGGCGATGTACACAACACCGATGACTGTCAAAAACAGTATGTAGTTTATATGCTTTGAGAACCAAGTCGTTTTCATCATTTTCTATTTTGAATCAGATCCGCTCTCCGACCCTCATTTTTGCACTCCGGGACCTGCTGTTATCCCGCATTTCCTCTTCCGAGGGATAAAATATTTTTCCGATCATCCTGAATGGCTTCTGCACGTTCCCGAATTCATCTTTCACAATCCGTCCCTGGGCATTGCCAGCTTTCAGGAAATTCTTGACCATTCTGTCTTCCAGCGAATGATAGCTCAGGACCACAAGCCTGCCGCCTTTCAACATAACATCGCAACAGGTTTCAAGCAACGCTTCCAGGGCATCCATTTCGCTGTTCACTTCAATTCTCAACGCCTGGTAAACCTGGGACACATACCTGTGCCTGTCCCCGATGCTGACCGCCTGGATGAGGGCATTGAGATCTGATGTTGTCCTGATCACACCCCCGGCCTTCCTGGCTTTCACGATATGCCTGACAAAAGTCTTCGCATTTCTCAGCTCACCATACCTGCTCATGATCTTCAGCAAATCGGCCTCGGGATAGTGATTGATCACATCTGCTGCCGTCTTTTCTATGTGCGGATTCATCCGCATGTCCAGATCCGCATCAAAACGGTGTGAAAATCCGCGATCTGGGGTGTCAAACTGGTGAGAAGACACGCCCAGATCCGCGATCAAACCATTTATCTTTGATATTCCAAGCCACATCAGAAACCACCTGGCATACCTGAAATTTGACTTGAAAAAGGTCAGTCTGCTGTCATCGATCACATTTTCCTGTGCATCGTCATCCTGGTCAAAAACTATCAAACTCCCTTTGGAGCTTAACTTATTCAATATCCCCTGGGCATGCCCGCCGGCGCCGTAAGTTGCGTCAACATAGATCCCATTGGGATCCTGCACCAGGGCTTCTACCGATCTTTCAAGCAATACAGGCTTATGATAATCCCTGTCATGCATCATCATCTTTCCTCCCGCTGCCGAAAACTTCCTCTGCCAAATCAGAAAAGTTTTCCGGCTCTTCGTTGATCATCTCCAGATATTTCTCCTTTGCCCATATTTCGATTTGCTCGTGATAAGCAAAAAGAACGATGTCTTTTTCAATACCTGCATATTCGATCAGGCTCCTGGGAATCAATATCCGATCTGAATTGTCGGTTGCAATCTGTGTGGCTCCTCTGTAGAAATACCGCACAGCGCGTCTATTCTTGTTGATGTAGATGTTGAGCTGGTTTATTTCTTTCGTCTTCCTGTCCCATACATCTTTGGGGTAAAGCATCAAATGATTTTCAAAACCCCTGTTGACCGTGAATTCAAGCGTACCAGGATTGCTTATCTGTCGAATTATTCCTGAAGGCAACCGAATGCGACCTTTCGCATCCAGCTTGCATTCGTACTCGCCAGTTAACTGATACATTTGATTCATTCTAGGTAGTCAATGGCTCAAATGTACACCGCTTTTCCACTTTTTCCCACTTTTACCCCTTTTTTTATCCGAAAAACATATTTATTTTCAGTATTTGAAATATGCTGTAAGTAAACGACTTACATATTGTAAGTTATTTGATTGTATAAGGTGCTCTATTACAGTGGAATATGAAATCTCAGGAGGCAGGTTGATTTTTAGGTCCATTTTTGAACTCAAAACCAAAGGTAAATATATTAAAAAAGTTTTATATATGAAAAAAAGCTATGGAAGTTCTGAGTTCTGAGTTCTGAGTTCTGAGTTCTGAGTTCTGAGTTCTGAGTTCTGAGTTTTGAGTTTTGAGTTCTGAGTTCTGAGTTCTGAGTTCTGAGTTTTGAGTTTTGCTTCTATTTTATCAATTCATTGGCAGCGTTTATAAATCGATGTTTTGTAATCGGGCTATTATCATTACTTTTCGTGGAGTAAAGACCAATTCAATTGTTACGGTAACTGCATTATTTCAAGTCAAGATCATCTATGAGATCACTTCTATTGAACATCCTGGCAGTACTAGTGCACTTTGCACTATCCGGGCAGAACGGATTAAAGGAAGAAGATCTGATTGGTAAATGGACCTGTAGGGTGGTGAAATCTCAATCTATGGGTACAAAGATGGCACTCGAAGGGTCTACAATTGTGCTCAACAAGGATTATTCCTTTACAGCACAAATCATGGTTGAATTTTCTGGTCAATGGTCATTTCAGGATGAAAGGGTGCTATTAATATCTCCTGATGCCCCTGAACAGATTACATTGTCCGAATTATCTGCAGACAGCTGCGTGTGGGACTTAGAAACCATGAATGCACGGGTTCAATTGTATAAGTCAAGTGAACAAATGAGCACTATTCTACCCACAGGATACAAGGCCAAACCTGGATATCAGGAGGTCAAAAGAAATGACTTAATTGGAACTTGGACGAATACACTTATTGAAGACTTGAATAAAAGTACCAATGAGAACATCTTCCTATTTGGTACCAACAACGATGATACCCTCCGATTATTTGATTCTGGGCAATTTTCACTTTCAAAGTCAGCAAATACCACGATAACTGGCAGGATACTGAAAGGCACATGGCTGTTGGAAAATGGTATCATCATTTTTAATGATCCCTCAAATAAGATCGATCGATTGGGTATTGCAAAATGTGATCATGATAGTTTGATTATTGTTCATCTGGAGAACCGGTTTATCCCTATGTGCGGTGAAACGCGCATTCGTTACACGCATATTCGTTCCCACCGTTAAATGATTTAGTTTACCGGATTTAGAAGAAATAAGCATTTTTCCTCTATTCGTTTTAGAATTGCAGCCAATTTGACTCAGAACCCAGAACTCAGAACTCTAAACTTCCTAAACCGCATCTGCAGCACACCCCACACCGCTTCTTTGACAATAGAAGTATCCATCTTGGAAGTACCGAGCTTGCGGTCCGCAAATATGATAGGCACTTCGACTATCTTGTAGCCGAGCTTATGAACATAATACTTCATTTCGATCTGGAATGCATAGCCGATGAACCGGATACTGTCGAGGTCCATTTTTTTTAGGGCTTCACGTTTGTAAACCACGAAGCCGGCCGTGGCATCCTTCACCGGCATCCATGTGATCATCCGCGTATATAGGGAAGCCACGTAGGAGAGGAAAAGCCGATCCATCGGCCAATTCTCAATGCCACCACCCTTAACCCAGCGGGAGCCGACGACCATCCCCACCCCATCTTCCTGGCTGGCAGCCAGGAGGCGTGGCACGTCTTTAGGATTATGGCTGAAATCCGCATCCATTTCCATGACAAATTCATAATCATTCTCCAGGGCATATTTGAATCCCTCAATGTAGGCCGTACCCAATCCGAGTTTGCCTTTTCTTTCAATAATAAAAAGTCGGTCACCGAGCGTAGCCTGTAATGCCTTGACACGGGCACCTGTCCCGTCCGGGGAATTGTCATCAACGATCAACAAGTGGTATCCCGGATCCAGATCAAGCACTGCCTTAATGATCGCCTCGATATTCTCGATCTCGTTATAGGTGGGAATAATGACAAGTAACTGCAACAAGATTCTTAGCCTTTAGGTTTCTATTGAATTAAGGCTGTAATATAGAAACATATATCAAAAATGACATATAAAATTAAATAGCCATCATTCTTCGAGGGCCTCAATGATGGCCTGGGCAATCGTATCTACCTGGGGTTTTGTAAAGAAATCACCGTCAGAACCAAAGGGCGTTCTATGTTCACCTGCCGTAAGGGTGCGCGGCTGTGCATCGAGATAATAGTAACCATTCTGCTTTTCGAGAATCTGTTGAAGGATAAAGGCGCTGGCACCTCCAGGCAGATCTTCATCGACAACGAGCAAGCGATTCGTCTTTTGAAGGGAATTGGCAATGACCTCTTCGAGATCAAAAGGAATGAGTGTCTGGACATCAATCACTTCAACGGATGCTCCCAGGGGTTCGAGTACTTCCAGGGCTTCCATGATCAAATGGATATTGGCTCCATAGGAGACAACGGTAATATCATCCCCTTCGTTCAGGATTTCAGGCACACCGAGCGGTACCGTGTATTCCCCGATATTGTCAGGCAGCAATTCTTTCCTGCGGTAACCGTTTAGGACTTCGATGACCAATCCAGGATCTGTGGACTGGATGAGCGTGTTGTACATACCGGCGGCCTGGACCATATTTCGTGGTGTACATATATAAATGCCGCGCAAGCTGTTGATCATCATGCCCAGGGGTGATCCTGCATGCCATAT
>JBFKJL010000029.1:0-15522 GCA_041631795.1 Saprospiraceae bacterium
AGGTCCTCGACCACCTGATTATTTCCGAAAACGGGTATTTTAGTTTCGCCGATGAAGGCATGATGTGATGTGGAGACAGAAATTGTGGCTATCTACAACACATGCCTGTTAATTTTGTTGTCATATAAATGCAGGAGAAACTAGACTTTGATATTGTTATACTGGGGCGTGTGCTCAAGCTTGCCAGCCCCCACAAGCGGATTTTGATTGCCGTGGTTCTCATTGCCATTCTCATAGCTCCTGTGGCCAATATCCAACCCTACCTGATCTCTTCAATGGTCGATGACTACATCTTCAAGAATGATCTCGAAGGATTGAAATTCATGGCGATACTTTATTTTGCCATTATCCTCGTGAATGTTGTTTTACAATATGCCTTCATCTACCTGGCAGCCCTGGTCGGTCAGTCCGTGATCAAGGATTTGCGTACCCGCACTTTCGACCATATCACGAACCTTAAACTGAAATTTTTCGATTCGACACCCATAGGAAAGATCACGACCCGGACCATCAATGACATCGAGGCCATCAATAATATTTTTGCCCAGGGTGTTTTGACCATGATCGCTGATATCCTTGGGATCTTTGCCGTTTTGGGGATCATGTTTTACACAAGTTGGAGACTAACGCTCATTTGTCTTTTCACCGTTCCTTTCATGATTATTGCTACATATATCTTCAAGGAAAAAGTGAAGAAAGCCTTTCTGCGTGTACGCAATGAAATATCGACAATGAACGCCTTTATCCAGGAACAGATCACCGGCATGCAGGTCGTCCAGATCTTCAATGCCGAAAAACAGGAAATGGAGAAATTCAAGAAGATCAACAGGCGTTATACTCAGGCCAATCTTGACAGCATTGAGTACTATGCCGTTTTTTATCCAGTGGTAGAGTTCATTTCTGCCATTGCCATGGCCCTTCTTGTTTGGTGGGGTTCCAAGGGCATCTGGAACGAAACGATCAGTGTAGGGGCCTTCGTGTCTTTCCCGATCTTTCTCAACCTTTTATTTAGGCCTATCAGGATGCTGGCGGATAAATTCAATACCCTGCAAATGGGACTTGTCGCGGCGGACAGGGTCTTCAAGGTATTGGACAACAATACTATCATCCCGGATTATGGTGATATTGAGCGCTCTTCCCTGAAAGGCCTGGTGGAATTCGATAATGTATCTTTTGCTTATGACGGCAGGAACAATGTTTTGCACAACATTAACTTCAGGATTGAGCCCGGGCAAACGCTGGCCATCGTGGGCAGTACCGGCTCGGGCAAAACAACGCTGATCAATATCCTTAACCGGTTTTATGACATCAACCATGGTTCTATTCGCGTAGATGACCTGGATATCAAAAAATACAAGCTTGAAAACCTGAGGAACCACATAGCCATCGTTCTACAGGATGTGTTTTTATTCAACGGCACTGTCCTTGAGAACATTACCCTGAGAGACAAGCTCATTTCCAGGGAAAAAGTGATTGAAGCCTCGAAGAAAATAGGCGCGCATCGCTACATTGTGGATTTGCCGGGAGGATATGATTTTATGATCACCGAGAGAGGATCCAACCTGTCGATGGGACAACGGCAATTGATCTCCTTTGTGAGGGCCCTGGTGTTCAATCCCGAGATCCTGATCCTGGATGAGGCGACTTCATCGATCGATTCGGAAACAGAAGCCATCATTCAGGAAGCCATTGAAAGGCTTATTGCTGACCGCACATCGATCATAATTGCACACAGGCTTTCTACAGTCCGCCATGCCGATAACATCATTGTCCTCGACAAGGGGAGGCTCGTCGAACAAGGACATCACAGCGATCTCATAAAGAACAAGGACGGTAAATACAGGATGTTGTACGAAAGGCAGTTTGCGGAAGTTGTTTGATATTTTATCCATTTTGAACCATCCCTCATCTAAAATTTGTGAAACCTTGCCCGAAATTTATTAAATTTCGATCATGGCAAAACGTCTCAAAGGAAAAGCTTCATCCGTTGTCGCCGGTATCGTACTGACGTTTATTCTTGTGGTCACACTCTGGCTGATGTTCCAGGTGGTCACCGGTGTTATCAAGGTCCTTTATTTTATTGCTCCCCTCCTGATCATCCTGACCCTGATCCTCAATTACAGGGTTGTCCTCAATTACGGTAAATGGCTTATCGGGAAGATCAGGGAGGATACTGCATCCGGGATCATGTATGGTATTCTGTCCATCATTGGATATCCATTCTTATTCGCTTATCTTCTTTCCCAGGCCTTTCTAGGCAGGAAAAACAAATCCGAACCGGCGGAAGGGGAATACATAAAGTATGAGGAAATAGAGGAATCAGAGTTTCTCGAACTTCCGCAATTGGAAGAATTAAAGAAGGAGACAGATCAAAATCAATACGAAGACTTATTTTAAGGGCCTAAACTACAACTGATGGGCCCCTGGCTGTATATCACCGTCATTTTGATCGTGACATTTTCTTACACTTTCCTGATCATCTATATTGTAAGACAGTGGGAAAAGAGGAGTACGGTGAATTGTGTGCCATGCATACCCATTCCTGTGACCATAATCATTCCTGCCCGCAATGAAGAATCACTCATTGAAGCATGCCTCAGGTCACTTTTCCAAAACGACTATCCAGCTGAGTTGATGGACATTATTGTGGTTGATGACTATTCTGAAGACAATACGGCAGGAGTGGTCAAGGGACTTGAGAATGACAGGGTCCGCCTGCTCTCCATGGCAGAGTCAGGCATAAATGTTAAAAATGCTTATAAAAAAGCAGCGGTGCTCTACGGGGTTCAATCAGCCCGGTCAGATTTTATTATTCAGACCGATGCAGATACAATTTTTGGGCAAAACTACCTGAAAACGATGGTCGCATTTTACCAACAGAATAACCCCGTCCTGGTGACGGGTCCAGTCCGCATTCATCCATTACACAGTTTTCTGGGGCATTTCCAGGCTCTTGATATGGCCGGTATGATGGGACTAACAGCAGCGGGTATAGCTTCCGGTCGGTGGTTTATGGCCAATGGTGCCAATATGGCCTATGAAAAAAGGAGGTACATCAATCTGCTCGATGATGATACGGCCTCCGGAGATGACATCTACATGGTTAATGCCCTGGCCAGGGATGATCCGGGTTCTGTTGCTTTTATCCAAAATCGGGACGCCGTCGTGGACACCTATCCCCTCGATAAATTCTCTGATTTTGTTCGACAGAGATTGCGGTGGGGGACAAAAAATAAGAACGTGAATCATCCCGGCTACAGGGTCATCTCGATCATACCTTTTGCTATGGCACTGTCGATCCTTTTACAATTGCCATTTTTAATCATCAATCCGTCTATTATAGGACCTGTACTGGTTTTCCAGGTGTCCGTCATTGCGATGATCAATTACGTTTACCTCAAGGAGATGAGCCAGTTTTTCAGGCTGCACGAAAGTATGGCCTATTTTCTCCAGGCCCAGTTGGCCCAGATCGTTTACCTGTCGTTTATGGGTCTGGCCAGCTTATTCTATACCAGGTTCAGGTGGAAAGGCAGGACGGTAAAATGAAAAAGACAGGCAATCTTAACTCAATCTCTCTGCTGATCGCCTGTCTTTAGAAAACTACTGAAGCAATAATTCTTTATCACTTACCATTTTGCGCATGTTGATCAGTGCATACCGCATCCGCCCGAGTGCTGTATTTATGCTGACTTTCGTCAACTGCGAGATTTCCTTGAAACTCATATCAGCATAGTGGCGAAGGATAACAACCTCTCTTTGTTCAGGTGGAAGATTATCCACCAGCATGCGCACTTTTTTATGTAACTGGCTCTTGATCATTTTAGTTTCCATGTTTTCCTCTTTTGTCTCCAAAACGTCAAAAATGTCAAATGATTCCGTTGGAGAGACCTTGGTTCTGCGCTTTTCGCGCCTGAAATGATCGACACACATATTGTAGGAAATTCGCATGGCCCACTGCAGGAATTTTCCTTCGTGGTTGTATTTGCCTTTCCTCAGCGTATCGATGATCTTGATGAAAACATCCTGGAAAATATCTTCTGCCAGATCTGAATCTTTTACAAATAGATATATAGACGTGTAGATCTTATTCCTGTGTCTGTTGAGTAAAACTTCGAAAGCTTTGTCGTTGCCTTTGAGATAAAGATTAATAAGTTCCCTGTCGTTGAACTTCAGTACATCCATACTAACAATTTTTTAATGATTACTTAAATCGGTCTTAATGAATTAGTCAGTGTAGATGTACTTAACTTATAGGCAAAAAGGATTTGTTTTATCAAAAATGATAGATCAAAATAACTTTATTCTTTTGAATAAATCCAGTTGATCAAAATTTGTTAACATTTGTTTAACTAAGCGAAAGATAGATTTATTGCCAATTAATATCAAAAATAGTTCCAACAATGACGTGAATCCGCTACATTGTCGGGCTGTACAAAAAGGAAAAAATGCCGGTAACACTGACAAAAAGCAGCAGTGAACCCCGGGCCGCCCAGGGGTGGCCTGAAATTCATATTAAGGGCGCCAGGTCGAATAACCTGAAGAATATCGAGCTGTCCATTCCGAAGAACAAGCTTGTCGTTGTCACCGGGTTGTCCGGATCTGGCAAATCATCGTTGATCATGGACACCTTGTACGCAGAAGGCCAGAGGCGCTACGTCGAAAGCCTGTCTTCCTATGCACGGCAGTTCATGTCCAGGATGAAGAAGCCTGATGTGGATTTTATCAGGGGTTTGTGTCCGGCGATTGCCATAGAGCAGAAGGTGACTTCGGGGAATGCCCGGTCTACCGTTGGCTCCATGACGGAGATCTACGACTACCTCCGGTTGTTGTACGCGCGCATCGGTCATACCTTCAGCCCCATTTCAGGGGAAGCGGTCAGGAAGCACCAGGTTTCGGATGTTGTTGATTATATTCTCGGTCTTGAGGAAGGTACAAGGATCCAACTGCTTTTCCCTTTTCCGCTGATCTATGAAGACAGGACTGTCAGAAGGGAATTCGATCTGTTGCTCCAAAAGGGATTCACAAGGATCCGGCACAATGGTGAACTGATGTATATTGAGGACATCCTGGCCTCAAAGGAAGAATGGTTGAAACTCCCCCTGCCAAAGTCCAACCTGAAAGAATTTTATGTCCTGGTGGACCGGATTATTGTCAACGATGATGAGGAAAACAGGAACCGCATTGCCGATTCTGTTCAAACTTGTTTTTTCGAGGGCCTGGGGGACTTGATCGTCCAAAACCTCGATGATGAAAAAGATGTCCCGTTCAATAACCGTTTTGAGCTTGACGGTATCACCTTCCTGGAACCCTCCCACCAGTTGTTCAACTACAACAATCCGTACGGTGCCTGCAAGACGTGTGAAGGTTACGGCCGGATCATCGGTATAGATCCGAACAAGGTGATCCCAAACCCCAGACTTTCCATCTATGATGGCGCTGTCGCCTGCTGGCGTGGGGAAAGCACAGGGAAATGGAAAGACCGGTTTATCGCAGATGCTCACCAGGTCGATTTTCCAATCCATCGCCCGTACGACCAATTGAATGATGATGAAAAGATGATCCTCTGGCAGGGCTCCGGCTTGATCCAGGGCATCAATGACTTTTTTGCTGCGCTTGAGGAGAAAAGTTATAAAATTCAAAACCGGGTGATGATTGCGCGGTACCGGGGAAGAACGGTTTGTCCATCATGCAATGGTGGAAGATTGAGAACGGAAGCCGGGTATGTGAAAATCCAGGGCAAGAGCATCCAGGAATTAACGGATCTTCCGGTAGATGAGCTGTATGTATTCTTTGAAAACCTGAAGTTGCCATACCAGGATGAAAAGATTGCAAAACGCATTTTATTTGAATTGCGCAACAGGCTGAGAACGCTTATGGAAGTGGGATTGCCTTACCTCAAACTAGACAGGATCTCCTCCACATTGAGTGGGGGGGAAACGCAAAGGATTAACCTGACACGTATCCTGGGAAGCAACCTGACCAATTCCCTGTATATCCTGGATGAACCGAGCATCGGGCTGCATCCCAGGGATTCCGGCAACCTGGTCAAGGTCTTGAAGAACCTGAGGGACTTGTCAAATACGGTCATCGTTGTAGAGCATGAGGAAGAGATCATCATGAATGCTGATCATATCATAGATATCGGGCCAAAGGCCGGTATCCATGGTGGCGAACTCGTTTTTTCGGGGACCCTGAAAGCGATGAAATCCGGTAAGCAGCCAAGCCTGACAGGTGATTACATCAGTGGAAAAAGGAAAATAGAAACACCCCATTCCCGCAGGGTGATATCAAATAAGATAAAGATCAAGGGCGCTCGACAGCACAATCTCAAAGATATCGACGTCACCATTCCGCTAAGCACGATGTCTGTGATTACAGGTGTATCCGGTTCGGGCAAAACGACCCTGATCAAACACATATTGTATCCGGCAATAAAACGCCATCTCGGCGAATCAATAGCGCAATCGATCGGGCAATTTGATACACTGTCGGGAGATCTCTCCATGATCGACAAAGTCGAGATGATCAATCAAAGCCCCATCGGCAAATCTTCGCGTTCCAATCCTGCGACCTATGTAAAGGCCTATGATGCCATACGAGCGCTTTTTGCCAGTCAGCAGGCTTCGAAGATAAAAGGGTTCCAGCCGAAGCACTTTTCCTTTAATGTGGAAGGTGGCCGGTGTGAAACGTGCAAAGGAGAAGGTGAGATCACAGTGGAAATGCAGTTCCTGGCTGATGTTAAATTGACATGCGAGGACTGCATTGGCAGGCGCTTTCGGGATGAGATCCTCGAAGTAGAGTACAGAGGTAAAAATATTTATGATGTCTTAAGCCTCAGTGTAGAAGAAGCGCTTGACTATTTCAGGGACAGGAAGGACATCACCAATAAATTGCACCCTTTATATGATGTCGGTTTGGGCTACGTCAAGCTCGGCCAGAGTTCGAATACCCTGTCCGGCGGCGAAGCACAAAGGGTGAAGTTGGCCTCCTACCTCGGCAAGGACAGGATCAGCGACCGCATTTTTTTCATATTTGATGAGCCAACCACCGGGCTCCACTTTCACGATATCAAGAAATTGCTCGATGCCTTCAACGCCCTGGTCGAAAACGGCCATACAGTTGTGGTGGTAGAACACAACATGGAAGTGATCAAATCTGCCGACTGGATAGTGGACCTCGGCCCGGAGGGCGGCAAAGGGGGAGGACACCTCGTCGGTGAAGGCCGCCCTGAGGAGATTGTGGAAATTAAGGAATCCCACACGGGCCGGTACCTCAAAGAAAAGTTGTAATATCGTTTCACAAACGCATAAACATGACAAAGCGCCCCATTCAATGGCTATTGCTTGTATTCCTGGTGTCATCCTGCCAGTCCAGGTACTTGCCCAGGCAGCATGACGCTTTCCCTCAGATCGTCGACACAAGTACAAAACCCATAGAGATCCAGGAAAAGAAAAAAGTCGAAGTGAATGGCATCGCGGCCGACAACATGTTTGATGCTGCACGGATGAACCAGTTTGAGGCCATTGATGATTCGACTTTCAGGGTGACCATTCTGCCGGAAAATACACCCATCAATCCCAGCCCTCATTTTGCTTTCCGGTTGTCTTCAGCCATTGACAGGTCCATTGACCTGGAAATATTTTACGGGGAATACAAACACAGGTACTGGCCGAAACTCAGTTATGATGGTGCAGTTTGGATCCCGCTGGACAGCACCCGTTTTGACACATTGAAAGCCGGGAATTTAGCGACGTTAAGATTGGACCTGGATGAACGTCCATTGTTTGTGTCCGCGCAGGAATTGTATAGCTCATCGAGAGTCCGTCAATGGACTGAGTCTGTTGCGGAAAAGCCTCATGTATCTTTGGGAATTGGCGGGCAAAGTATGATGGGCAGGGATATATTTTACCTTGACATGTGCAAGGGTGACAAAAAGAAGAAGGATGCCATCGTCATCCTGAGCAGGCAGCATCCACCCGAAGTGTCGGGGTATATCGCGATGGAAGCCTTCGTGGAATATATTTTGGATGACAACCCATTGAGTAATGCCTTCAGGGATAAATACAGGATCCTGGTGTACCCCCTGGTAAATCCTGACGGGGTGGATATGGGGCACTGGCGTCACAATGCGGGGGGCATTGACCTGAACAGGGACTGGGCTTATTACAGGCAGCCTGAGACCAGGATTGTGGCAAGGCATATCGTACGGACAACAGCCGAATACAAGAATGACGTCATCCTGGGCCTCGACTTTCATTCAACCCAGGAGGATGTGTATTATACCATGACGGACAACAGGCCTTCATCCATATACGACTTCAAGGACTATTGGATCTACGGGATCGACCAATCCATAGACGGCTATACCCCGGATGATCAGCCCAATGATCTCAACACACCCATCACCAAGGGGTGGTTTTACCTCCAGTTTGGCGCAGAAGGCATTACCTACGAGATCGGGGATGAAACACCCAGGGATTTTGTCAGGGAAAAATCAAGGGTCGCCGCCCGTGAAATGATGCAATTATTGGTTCTTAGATAAATCGTTATGAAGTACTTATTCCAGATTTCCGTCCTGATGCTGTTGTTGTCCTGTTCGAATGAAGACAGACTGCAAACGCTGGAGGACAGGGTGCGCGATAACCGCCACGAATTTGACAGGACACAAAAAATGGTCGATGAACTGCTCTGGATCGAAAGGTTGCGCGGAATGGCCTATGTAGACAAGCTTGAGTTGGTGGGCCCTCCCCTCGGTGAAGACAAGAATATCAGCCTGGGATCACTTCATCCCAAATACAAAACGGGAAAATTCAGGATTAAGGCCTATGCTTTCTTTCCGGTGGAGTTTGATTCGCAAACAAAGTATCCTCTGATGGTTTTGCCTCATGGCGGGGTCCATAGCAATTTCAATACATTCTACATCCACATCGTCCGTGAGCTGATCGCCCAGGGTTACATCGTCGTGGCACCTGAGTACAGGGGCAGCACAGGATTTGGCAAGCGGTTCTATGAATCCATAGACTATGGTGGCCTGGAGAATGAGGATGTCAAAGCCTGCAGGGACTACATGGTCGAGAATTATCCTTTTGTGGATTCCGAAAGGGTGGGCATCATGGGATGGAGCCACGGCGGCATGATCACTGTTATGAATTTATTCGCCTACCCCGATGACTACGTGGTGGGATTTGCTGGTGTGCCTGTCAGTGACCTGATATACCGTTTGACCACGAAAAACCAAAGGTACAGGGACCTGTACTATGTGGATTATCACATAGGCAAAACCATTGAAGAGGATTCCCTGGAATACCAGCGTCGTTCCCCGGCCTACAATGCCGGAAAACTTCAGACGCCGTTGCTGATCCATACAAACACCTCGGATGCGGATGTAACATCTGATGAGGTGATGCGCCTGATCAGTGCCCTCAAGCGGGAAAGCAAAGACTTCGACTACAAGGTCTTTGAAGAGGTGGACGGCGGGCATTCCTTTGACAGGCTGGACACGCGAATCGGTAAGGAAGTCCGACTGGATATTTATGCACACATGGGTCAATACCTGCAGCCTCTCAATACCTTAACATCTCTCGATGAGCTCAACAAGGTGTCGTATTATTTTAATCGTTAGATGATGCGCCGTTACAATATAAAAAAGATTGGGCTCGTCATGGGGCCACTGTTGTTTGGGATCACGCAATTCTTTATCCATCCGGAGGGTATGAGCGGCCCGGCTGTCTCTGTGCTGGCGGCATCATTCTGGATCGCCACATGGTGGATCACCGAGGCCATTCCTATTGCTGTTACATCACTTCTGCCAATCATCCTCTTTCCGCTGACAGGCGCCCTGGATCTGGCCAGCACAACGGCGGTCTTTGGTCATAAGTATATCTTCCTCTATATCGGGGGATTCATCATTGCGATCGCTATTGAAAAATGGAACCTTCACAAGCGTATTGCATTGAATATCATCCATATAGTCGGCACCAATGTCAGGCTGATCATCCTGGGGTTCATGATCGCCACGGCCTTTTTATCCATGTGGATATCCAATACGGCCACTTCAGTGATGATGCTGCCCCTGGGTATGGCCATCATTGCCCAGCTCCGGGACAATCCGGATACAATAGCGGATGAAAATGCCATCTTTGGCAAAGCCCTGATGCTGGCCATTGCCTACAGCGCCTCCATTGGAGGTGTGAGCACGCTCATCGGCACACCCCCCAACCTGGTCCTGGCGGGCATTGTCGAAGAACTGTATGATATAGAAATAACCTTTGCCCAATGGCTGTCCATTGGTTTGCCGGTATCGGTAACCCTGCTCGTTATTTGCTGGATCTATCTGACTCAGGTCGCATTTACTTTCAAGCAAAAATCCTTTCCAGGTGGGCGCAAGGAGATCGACAATCAATTGGCTAAGCTCGGCAAGATGAACATCGAAGAAAAGATCGTTCTGACCGTTTTTATCATGACGGCCCTGGCGTGGATCACCCGGTCATTTTTGCTGCAGAGGTTCATTCCCGGTATTGATGACACAATAATTGCCATCTTCTTTGCCGTGCTGTTGTTCCTGCTGCCTGCCCGTTCCGGTCACGGCCGGATCATTTCATGGGGGGAAGCTGTCAAGCTGCCCTGGGGCATATTGCTGCTTTTTGGCGGCGGTCTGGCATTGGCTGAGGGGTTTAAAAGTACCGGCCTGGCATTGTGGATTGCCGAACAAATGACCTTGTTGCAAGGATTGAGCTTCCTGGTGCTGATCTTCATCCTCGTGACGGTGGTCAACTTCCTGACCGAGATCACCTCAAACCTGGCGACAACATCAATGCTCCTACCCGTTTTGGCGCCCATAGCGGCGGCCATCAGCATCAACCCTTTTTTGATGATGGTCCCGGCGACCCTGGCCGCTTCGTGTGCATTTATGCTGCCAGTGGCGACACCACCCAACGCGGTGGTCTTTGGCTCCGGCTATTTAACGATCCCGGACATGGTCAGGACTGGTATCTGGATGAACATTATCTCGATTCTTGTTGTGACCCTGATCGCCTATTTCTTATTGCCCCATTTATGGGGTCTGGATATGAAAAGCTTATAAAATATTCAACTAATCTGGCTTTTATTGTCTATATTAAATCAAACTTTCAAGGGTGCTTAATAAAGTTAAAGCTCCGGGGGAGTCAATTAGAATAAACCTCATCTCTACAACAAAAGTGATTAAGTATGAAAAAACTCGTATTACTACTGTGTTTTGGTATCTTTTACGTCACTGGTATCATTGCACAAAATACCGTCACCGGTACAGTGACCGACAGAGACGGTATCCCGCTCATTGGTGTCAATATTATTGAAAAAGGCACTGCAATAGGTACGATCTCGGATATTGACGGAACTTTCACAATGACTGCCAGTCCGGGTACCGTACTTGTTTTCAGCTACACTGGGATGCAAACAATGGAAGTCCCTGTGGGCAATCAGGCCACCCTGGATGTGGTCATGACAGAAGATTCCCAGCTCCTTGATGAAGTCGTTGTGAGCGCTTTGGGCTTCAAGCAAAAACGCGATGAAATGGGCTCGACCGTGTCATCTATCGGTGTCGATGAAGCCTTAAGATCGGGCGAACCGCAGTTACTCAATTCCCTGGCCGCCAAAGCATCCAATGTCGAGATCCTGGCCACCAATGGAGACCCTGGTGCGGGTGTCAACTTCAGGATCCGGGGAGCGAATACTATTTTGGGATCCAGTGCGCCTTTGATCATTCTCGATGGTGTGCCCATCAATAATTCCACATATTACGGTGGGGCAGGCTCACTGACAGGAACGCGATCAGGCGGTGTTTCCAACCAATCGCGCCTGAATGACCTCAATCCAAACGACATTGAATCCATCCAGGTGCTCAAAGGGGCCTCTGCGGCATCACTCTGGGGCTCCAGGGCAGCTAATGGCGTTTTGGTGATCACCACGAAAGAAGGAAAATCCGGGAAGCCCAAGATCAGTTTTGGCTCTTCAGTCTCCTTTGATGTGATATCTGAACGCATGCCCATGCAAAACACGTACGGCAAAGGACGCAGTGGTGTGTATGATGAAAGGTCCAGCCGTGCCGAGGCCTGGGGCGACAGGATTGCGGACAGACCTGGTGGCCCGGATGACCTGGATACATCAGGTGAGTATTTTGAAGCCAATGATGGAACGCTGTATTACCCTCTTGCTGACAGAAACGTTAAAAATTCCAGGGAGACTTTTGTCGATGAGAACTGGGACGCTGTATTCCAAAATGGTAAGATTTATCAAAACGATATTTCGATCAGTGGAGGTAATGACCGGTCCACGTTCTTCTTTTCATTGGGCCACCTGGATCAGGAAGGTATCGTCAGGGAAAGCGTATACGAAAGGACGAACCTGAGGCTCAACAACAAGATGATCTTCAATGACTGGATCAATATGTCCACCAAGGCGAGTTACACAAAAAGTTTTGGCAACAGGATCCAGCAAAGTTCAAATACTTCAGGGTTACTGCTGGGATTGCTCAGGAATCCGCCGGACTTTGATATCAGGGACTACAGGGGAACTTATTATGATGATGACGGTGTCCCAACGACATACAGCCACAGAAGTTACCGGAATATGATCGGGAGGAGCATCAACCCCGGGTACAGTAATCCGCTATGGACAATATTCGAGCAAAAGAATACGACGGACGTCAACAGGTTCATTGTGAATTCGGAATTGAATATTACACCCAACAACTGGCTCAATATCACCTTGAGAGGAGGAGCTGACACTTATACGGACAGGAGGATCACATTCTTCCCTGTCGGATCAGCAGATGGTGACACCCGGAATGGAGCCTATGGAGAGGATATTCTGCAAGAACTTGAGATTAACTTTGATATCATCGGGAAGGCGCGCTATGAGATCAATTCTGACATTGGCCTCGATGCCACGCTGGGTTGGAATATCAATGATCGCAAGCGCAACTTTAATGAAGCATTACTTCAGGGCTTTCTTGTGCGGTCTGATAAGATCACAACCGACCTGAATACCTCTGCCGAAGCATCGCAGATCGATGTCACACGGCGCTTTATCCGGTCCAACAGGTTGTACAGCGTCCTCGCTTTTGACCTTTATGACCAGTTGTTTGTGACAGGTTCTGGCACTTATGAAGCTGTTTCAAGTATCACAGACAATTTCTTTTACCCATCGGTGGATGTGGCATGGCAGTTCACAAAACTGGCTGCCTTTGACGATGGCTTTGATGCCCTGAGCTTTGGAAAACTCCGTCTGGCATGGGGCCAGGTGGGTATCCAGCCAGGCGCCCACAGGACGCAGAACTTCCCTGAAGGTGGATTCTCCTATTCTACGTATTCAGATGATCTGTCGATCAACCAGTTTGGTGGCGGATTCCGTATCGACAACAACGGTAATGATCCGACCTTGAAACCAGAAGTTAAAACCGAATGGGAGATTGGTACAGATCTCAGGTTTTTCAGCGACAAACTCGGATTGTCCATGACCTATTATCAAAACGAGATCAAGGACATGTTGCTCAGCATTGAGACATCTCCGTCTTCAGGTTTCGAGAGCTTGTATACCAATGCGGCGACCATGGAGAACAAGGGTTTTGAAGCTGATTTCGACTATACGGCATTGAGCAATGACAAATGGAATGTCAATGTCTATGGCAACTTTGCCAGGAACAGGAACCTTGTCACTGACCTCAAAGGGGTGGAATCCATCGATATCGGCGCCGGACAGTCTGTAAGCAGCCGTGCTGTGGAAGGGGAGCCACTGGGAATCCTGTGGGGAACTGGGGCACAGCGCAATGACGACGAATCCTTTGTTTTGGATGAAAACGGTTTCCCGATGATCACACCATCTGAAGGCATTATTGGTGATCCTAACCCGGACTGGCGTGCTGGACTGGGCTTTGCTGTGAGCTATAAAAAATTGAGACTGAGTGCCTTGTTTGACCATCAGCAAGGGGGAGATTTCTCTTTCAGGACCTTGTTTGTCTTGGGTCGTTTTGGCACAACAGCAGAAACTGCCCAGGAAACTATGTTGACTCAGGATATTGTGAATTACGACGGGGACATTATTCCCGCCGGAACACTTGTCCGTGGCAATATATTTGACTACGGCGGCGGTCCCGTTTTAAGGGACGAAGCGTGGTACAGGACCGGACCTGGTGGAGGATTTGGAGATGGCAAGATCTATGAGTTCGGTATTTATGATGCGACAAACACACGATTGCGTGAGCTGTCGCTGAGCTATACGATTGATGGTTCCGGGTTTAGGAATAAAACGAAGCTGGGAAGTATTGAAATTGGTGTTACAGGCCGAAACATGTTCCTTTGGGATAACCTCGAAGGCATAGACCCGCAGGTGAACCAGTTTGGTGTCGGTAATTCCAGGGGACTGGATTACTTCACCAATCCAAGCACAAAATCGTTTTTAATAAACCTGAAGGTGAACTATTAACAGATCAAAATTCAAGACAATGAAAAAATATAAAATAATCAATATAGGTTTTCTGAGTTTGTTGCTGACACTGTTTTCTTGCCAGGATATTGTCGATGGCATCAATGATGATCCCAACAGTATTCCAACGGAAGACATAGAGCAGCATCTCTTTTTGACAGGGGCCCAACTGGCCAATATTTCATTCCAGGTCGGGCACCTCAGCAGGATCTCTGCCATGTATTCCGGACAGCTCTTTGGTTTTGCCTCAGTCTATGGTGATGTGTACAGGTACAATATCTCTACGGCAGAGGCCAATTCCTCATGGAATAAGATCTATGTCGGTGTTATTACCAATATGCGTTCCGTGCGGGCCAATGCCCCGAATGACAGATTGCTTGTGGGCATTTGTAAGGTAATGGAGGCCCATGCTGTCGGATCAGCAGCTGCTGTATTTGGCGATGTGCCGTATTCGGAAGTAAATGATCCGGATATCGATGACCCCAGGTTTGACAACCAGGTGTCTGTCATAAGCAACATCCAGTCATTGCTGGATGATGCGATAACGGACCTCCAGGCTGCCAACTCCAGGCCGCTGCCACAGGATATCCATTACGGTGGCAATGCGGATAAATGGACAGCAATGGCGTATTCGCTCAAAGCACGGTTGTATATGTTGACGAGGGATTATGCCAATGCCTACAGTGCCGCATCGAACGGGATCATGGACGATGCAGATTCCTTTGAGTATGTGCCGCGCGGTCCTGAAACCTCTGTAGGTGACAAAAACCAGTTCTGGACAACGCTTAATGGAGCGCGTGGTGGTGACATAGGATCTGGCAACAGTTACCTGACCCAGCTGCTCGATCCTTCACATGCGAATTACCGGGGCAATGCCAAAACAGATGAAACAGCCCGTTCGGGGTACAGCTACGTTGTCGAAACCGATGGGATTTCAAACCTGGGCATCATCGAGCAGTTTGAGCCTCAAAACCTTATTTCCTATGCCGAGAACATCTTGACACTGGCAGAGGCAGGGACAAGAACACAGGGATTTGATGTCGGTTTGGGCCACCTGAA
>JBFKJL010000030.1:0-15404 GCA_041631795.1 Saprospiraceae bacterium
AAATCAAGACATTAATATTCTTTTTCATCTCTTTCGCAAGCTTCCAAAGTTCACTACTGGTCGCGGGAAATATAACCATGGATTGTCCATTGTCCGGCCTGGTCGTTGATGTTCACCCCTGTCATGATTCATTATACGCTGCAACCATAGATTTTGATTATGCTACATCCGAAGCAAATGGATTTAATTTATGGATGAATGGAATGTACTTTGGTTATTACGTTTACAGTGACTTGCCTTTAACAATTGACAGTTTACAGGGTACAGATGCATCCGTCATGGAATTTGAAGTATGCGAAAACGATGTGCCGGATTGTTGTATCTCGTCCACTGTATTATCGCCCTGTATTTGCCTTTTGGATGAACCGGTGTACGCTATTTCGAATTGTTCCGATGACAGCGGCATCTTCGACATCATGATCAGTTTTACCCCTTATACTGGCAGTGATTCATTTCAGATCACTGGCATTGGCGCATACTTTGGAATGTTTGCATATGCTGATCTACCAGTCACACTCACGAACTTACCGATGGGAAACACATATTACCAGTTTCAAATCACTGATGAAGATTACTCTTCCTGTCAAATCATTGTTGAACCTGGAGTTATCGAGGCATGTCCATCCTGTGAAATCTTCGATCTTGTGGCAGAATTGCATCCCTGCGATGATAATGGTCTAATGCTGGCAGACCTGGCCTTTTCTTATGATCACCCTGAAAGCCTGTTTTTCGTTGTTACAGGAAATGGGGTTATTTACGATACTTTTTATTACGGCCACACCTTTTACACAATCGGGCCAGTCATTCCAGATTGTGAGACCGAATATGAATTTATTGTGGCTGACCTGAATAACCCTCAATGTCATGATGAATTTGTGTTCAATGATCCGCCATGTTGTACAGGACACTGCCAGATCGATTCAGTGATATTGACAAATGGAGAATGTGCCAGTGATACTTCTATCCACGTTACGCTGGATCTTTCCTATACACATACATCCGGACAGTTTAATATCGCTGTGAACGACATGAACTTCAGTACCGTCAATGCAGGGGATCTGCCAATCAGATTGCACGATGTCCCTTACAATTCCGGCAGTTATTTTCTCGTT
Organism: Saprospiraceae bacterium; assembly: GCA_041631795.1. Classification (GTDB taxonomy): domain Bacteria; phylum Bacteroidota; class Bacteroidia; order Chitinophagales; family Saprospiraceae; genus JBFKJL01. The sequence goes on from JBFKJL010000030.1 coordinate 1,113, forward strand.
TGTGATGCCAATAAAGACCAATGTTGCGCTGATCTGTTGTTCAATGAACTTGACTGTTTGGAAGATGATGGCTGCACTATTACCGGAGTCTTTGCGGAAGCACATCCCTGTGATTCATCAGGCAACGTGTTAATAGACATTGAATTCGATTTTGACAATGTCCCCTCTGACAGGTTCCTCATTGTCGTTGACAGCGTGATTCTAGACACATTTGTTTACGGGCAAGAGTACTACACATTTGGACCCCTGCCGGCAACTTGCGATAGTGGTCTTCTCATCACAATAGAAGATATCAACGCCTCCGAATGCGTGGGAACCTTCATCATGGAAAATGGCCCTTGCTGCGAGGAAGAATGCTCTATTTCAGAACTTGAATATTTCCATGAAGAATGCACAAGTGATACGACTTTTCATATCACCATTGATTTTGATCACAATGGCACAGGGACTGGTTTCAATTTGATCTACCGGGACAGCGTATACGGTCCTATTGATTACACCGACCTTCCTGTCCGGCTGTTCAATCTACCTTACACCCAGGGTCCCCAGATGATCATTGCTTGCGACAGCGAAGAGCCTGGTTGCTGTAAAACACAATGGATTGAGGACCTGGACTGTGATGACAACATGGATTGCGGCTATAATGACTTGTTATGGGAAATTTCTGAATGTGACACAAATGATATGTTTGATATTCATTTCACATTTTCAGACGACCAGACAGGGGACAATGGATTCACTGTATCGATCAATGGTGCAATCGAGGATACGTTCTCTTATGGTGCCGCTTACTACATAATTGAAGATATCCCCGCCGATTGCCATACGATCTACACAATTGAATTAAATGACATTGACATAGAAGGATGCGCCGGAGCCTTCACGCTGGACCATCCCGTTTGTTGCGACACCGATTGCTTTGTCGAAGATCTCCATGCATTTGGTGTGGAATGTGCAAATGATACTTCGCTCCATCTGAGCATTGACCTCAATGGGTTTAACCCGAATGACAATGGATATGACGTATTTGTCAACGGTACATTCTTCACTTATCTCAGCACAAGCACATTTCCCGTAAGGCTCCATTCTCTGCCTTACAATTCTGATATAGGAACGATTGAACTTATCGTTTGTGCCAATGACCTTCCGATGTGTTGCGACACGACATATATAGATGACATATCCTGTGGGTCATGTTCAATTTCTGGTGTGATTGCAGAACCACATGAATGTGACGAGAACGGTCGTTTTCTCGTTGACATAGCCTTCCAAAGTGAAAACACAGGACTCTCAGGATTTACGATCAGGGGAAATGGCCATGTTTACGGCTCATTTGAATATGGTCTTGCCCATTACACTATTGGTCCGCTTGATGGAGATTGCGAAACATTGTATGAATTCGTCATCATCGATAATCAGATCGAATCGTGTTCTGGTTTCACCTACTTTGAAGATCCTGTTTGTTGTCCTGACTCTTGTTTTATCGGCCCTGTCAATATTCTGTCAACAGAATGCGTTGAGGATGATCTATGGAAAATTGTTTTTGAATTTGAATACGAACACACGATGGATACCGGGTTCGATGTGTTTGTTGATTCAGAATTTATTGATTTTCTGCCCTATGAGTTTCCCGCTGTAATTTATTTTCCTAAAACCGGAGATGAGCAGGTTATTCATTTGAAGGTCTGTCATAACGACAACCCAGAATGCTGTTCTCAAATAGAAGTCTTCCTGGAAGATCCTGAAATTGATTGTCATATTAACGACCTTTCTGCCAGCCCCACAGATTGCAATCAGGATGGGGATTTTTATGTCGTTATAGACTTCGACTTCAGTTCTGGTGTTGCCCAGATGTTTAAAGTGTCAGGTAATGGAGCATTCTATGGGACTTTTGCCTACACCTCGCTTCCACTGGCCCTTGGCCCATTGCAAGGGGATGGTGCGATTCCTTTTGAATTTGTCATCACGGATAGTGAAAACCCTCAATGTTCAGCTTCGATTGTCCTTGGCCACATTGACTGTTCAACCTCCGCGGTTTTGGCCGGCAGGCCGGGAATGAACATCCGGATTCATGTGTCTGACGGCATCTTATCGTTTCATACGGCAGGCAATCAACAGCCGGAAGCTGTGGCGATTTACACGATGAATGGACAGCGTTTAATGCACCTTGAGGATCCACTGCCCCGCAACGTCAATATTGGAGGTTGGCCGAACGGTGTCTATTTCGTCCGATTTGCCATCGGGGATAAAATTTGGTTGTCTAAATTTGTCATCCTTGACTGACACGCGCTCCGGGATCGTCTTTTTGTCGAATAACAGAAAACGGGTTGGAGATTTGCTTATGCATATCCTTGGAATGATTAATTTCAACTGGAAGAAGCTAAACAATGGACAATAAAAAAAACCTCAACTGGGATGAATTCAGGGCGCTTGGCAACCCGGACAATGCTCCCGAAGTACCCCAAGAGAAGAAGGAACGCCTAAAACAACCCTTCAGGTATGGCCTTCACAACAGGAGCATCAGGATATTTCTTGAGAAAAAACAGCGGGGAGGCAAAAAGGCATCGGTCATCAGGGGAATCAACCTGAAAAAGGCTGATCTGTCGGAATTGGCACGTCAGTTAAAAACCAAATGCGGTGTTGGTGGATCGGCCAAGGACAACATCATCATCATTCAGGGGGATCACAGGGACAGGATTCTTGAACACCTTAAAATGTGTGGCGCCAATGACGTTAAAAAAGCTGGTGGGTGATGTTCGGCACGGCTTTAAGAATACGCCATTTTTCATTGACGTCCTTGTGAAAGGTATACTCGAACCCATATTGCCCAACAAGAGTTTCAAGCTCTAGTTTCCTGAATTCATTGATCTCAAAATACAAGCATCCACCGGTTTTTAAGAGATTTGGGGCCATATCAAACATTCTCCTGTAGAATATGAGTGGATCATGGTCAGTAAAAAGTGCCAGGGCCGGTTCGTGCCTGATGACCTTTTCCTCCATCAGCGCCATTTCTCCCCTGCTGATGTAAGGGGGATTACTGACGATCACATCAAACCTTTTGTTGATCTGAATGTCCATCGCCAGGATGTCCAGGCATTTTGTTTCAACTGACAGGTTGAGCATGTCCGCATTCGTCTGACAAACATCTATGGCACCACGGGAAACGTCAATTGCCATTCCCCTTGCCGGAAGATGTTTGATCAATGATAAAATGACACACCCGCTCCCGGTACCAACATCCAGAATATCTAGTGCTGTTTGGGATTTCTTAAGATCAGAAATAACAACATGGACAAGTTCTTCTGTTTCTGGCCGGGGTATGAGAACATGTTTGTTGACCATGAATGGCAGCCCGTAGAATATCGTTTTACCGGTGATGTATTGAATGGGTTCCCCATCTGACAATCTAGCCAGATCTTCATCAAGATGCTCATTAAGTCCCTTATCTTCGAGGTAGATACGGACCAGTTGTTCGAGCTCTCTGTCTGAGTACAGAGTTTTTAGTGCTCGCCTGAATTTTATATAAACGTCATGTCTTGCACTCAAATCTCAATAGGGAAATTGAAGGCGTTATAGTAATGACCATTGAATAATTTTGTCCATTTCTTGCGGAAGACGAGGGGGCGCAACATAGGGGCGTCCATATTTTCCAGGCTGTCCATGACTGAGATGTCATAATCCAGGACTTCTGCAATTTCCCTGAGGGTTTTGTGGCTAAAATCTTTATTCGTGACAAGCTTATCCTTGATCCGGATGCTGTTGATATATGTTTTCATTTTAACCCTTTCCTTTCTTTGGAGGCGGCCGAATCGGTGAATGCTTCCGGAGGCGATGATGCCGGTCTCATCATAATTCCATCCCTTCATTTTTGTCACACCGCCTTCGTAGCCTGACTTTTTCAGCATCGGAGGCTCGAATTCGACCCCGATAAACGCACACAATTTCTGGACTGTAGTAGTGGGGTCCAAAACAAGGTCTTCATACTTTAGGATATACAATCCCGATTCTGTAAATGTCAAAGCCCTGGCATTGTTGAGCAAATAGATGACAACGGCGTCAAACATGGAAAGCCCTCTTGAGGACAATGAGGCAATCGCATCCAGTGGGTTGCGTGTTGTGAGGATAATTTTTCCTTCTGGATAGTCATTTAAAAAACGATCAAAGTTGTAACAGTTGGCAGGTGTTTTTTCGATCCAGACAGATTTGCGGTTCCTGTCGAGGACTTTTTCGAAAAACAAATCTGCAAAGGCCTTGAGGGCATCACTGGTCCTGACCATTTCTTTGACGTCGCTCTTGGCCAGCCCATATTCATAATCGAAATATATACCCGTTGAGTGATGCCAGCCCATATTGGGTAAACCACCCCTGATTCCACTATAGATAAATTTCCTGTTTCTCTTCCAATTTGTATAGAGACCTTCTTTAGCAAACAAAGATGATTCTCCCCCGCAAAATAGTCTACTGTGCCTGTTGAGAATTCTTCGAAGTAAAGACGACCCCGTGCTCGAAGACCCGCCAATTAATACTGCCATATTAGAAATAACCCTCTATTATCACTTTAAATTCAAAATTGGTCATCTTTTTGCAGAGAATAAAACAATTATGGAAAATCTTTCATATAACAACAGTTTTATCCTCTATGATTCCATATCCGAGCTACCGTCCTATGGTCAAAACCTCATCAAAGCTGCCTGGGAAGCGCTTGACAGCGCGTATGCGCCGTATTCCCATTTTTTGGTTGGTTCAGCTGTTTTGCTCACCAATGACGCTCTTTTTAAGGGCAGCAACCAGGAAAATGCGTCCTACCCTCTATGCATGTGTGCTGAGCGAGTTGCACTTTACAATGCGGGCACTTATGATGGTCTGACCCCTGTCAGAGCCCTCAGTGTGGTGTCAAAAAATCTTCGGAAACCCAATGCGGAAATTGCCAGTCCATGTGGCGCCTGCAGGCAGGTGATCCTTGAGTATGAAAACCGATTTGACCAGGATATCGAGATCTTTATTTCGGGCCTCCCTGGCCAGGTACACTATTTCCCGAGTGCGAAACACCTTTTGCCTTTTTCTTTTTCCAAAGAGAATTTATTGTAGCACATCAGTGTGAATATTTTACTTTTGCATAAATTTTTGCATGGATTTTTTTGATGAATTACGCTGGCGCGGCATGCTTTACGACATGACGCCGGGAGCTGAGGAAGAACTGAAAAAGGGTATGTCTGTTGGGTATATCGGTTTTGACCCCACTGCGCAATCCCTGACGATCGGAAATTATGTCCAGGTCATGATCCTGACCTTGTGGCAGGAATCCGGCCATCAACCCATTGTTTTGATGGGAGGTGCCACAGGCAGGATTGGAGATCCCTCCGGAAAAGACAAGGAAAGACAATTGAAATCGTATGAAGAATTGGATCAAAACCTGGATCTGCAAATTGGCCAGTTCGAGAAGTTCCTCGATTTCCATTCGAAAAGTCCCAACCGGGCATTGCTGAGGAACAACATTGATTTTTACAGGGATATGGATGTCCTCACATTTTTAAGGAAGGTGGGCAAAACGCTGACCGTGAGCTATATGCTTTCAAAGGATTCCGTTAAAAACAGGCTAGAATCAGGCCTTTCATTTACCGAGTTCAGTTACCAGTTGCTCCAGGCCTATGACTTCCAGTGTCTTTATGAAAAGGAAAATTGCCGGTTTCAGATGGGCGGATCCGATCAATGGGGCAATATCACCTCAGGCACTGAATTCATTCGGCGCAACCTCGATGACGCCAAGGCATACGCCGTCACTACTCCCCTTCTGACGAAATCCGATGGACAGAAATTTGGCAAATCAGAAGAAGGCAATATCTGGCTCGACAGGAACATGACGAGTCCGTACAAGTTTTATCAATTCTGGATCAATGCCGATGACGCAGACATTCCAAAGTTTACCAGGTACTTCACCCTGCGTTCCAGGCATGACGTCGAAACAATGGAGCGCGACCTCGCTGATGATCCGAGGCGGCAAAAGCTTCTACTGGCTGAAGAACTCACGAAACGTATTCATTCACCTGAGGATTATACTTCTGTCCATCATGTATCAAAAGTCCTTTTCGATAAAAAGCTGACTGAAACCGAACTCAGGTCCATGTCAGGGAGGGTTTTGGAAATGGTCGCCCGTGAAATTCCTTCTATGGCCATCTCATACGATATCCTGGTGGACGCACCTTCGCTTCAATCAATCTTGACCGAACATTCTGCAATCTTTGCGTCCAACAGTGAGTTCAGAAGATCCATCCAGAACAAAGCATTGAGTGTCAACAAAGAAAAAGTTGTCGATATTGATGCCAGGATACAGACTAAGGACCTTGTCTCTGATCGCTATATCATGATCGAAAACGGAAGGAAGAATAAATATTTACTCGTATTCAGCTAAAAGGTCTTTTATTTATTGCCGGGTTCAAAGTCGAGCGACACTGCATTGATACAATACCTCAATCCTGTAGGTTCAGGACCATCATTGAAGACGTGGCCGAGATGCCCGCCACACCGCGCACAGTGGACCTCGGTTCTGGCATATCCGATCTTGTAATCCACGGTTTTGCCAATATGTGTTTCATCTATGGGTTTGTAATAGCTCGGCCAACCTGTGCCCGATTTGTATTTGGTCTCTGAGCTGAACAGTGGCAGAGCGCATGCCCTGCAAACATAAACGCCTTCTTTTTTATTGTTGAGGAGGTCACCCGTAAAGGCCCGCTCCGTACCTGCCTGGCGGAGCACATAAAATTCCTTGTCAGACAGTTCCTTTCGCCACTCCTCCTCGGATTTCACAATTTTTTCTCCCTTGAAATTGTTGATTTCTTCAGTGTCGGTCTGGGACTTCAGATGATTGGATCTGTCCTGGCAGCCTATCATCATCAAGGCTGAAATGAGTATCACACATTTTAATTGGGAAAAATTCATTGCTGTCATTTATTCTGCTAACGCATGGAAACGCAAATAGTTGCGGTTATCACAATTAAAACCGTGCCACGAGCAGTTCGTGGCACGAGTTTTCGAATTGAATTGCCGAATCTCAATGCTATGGTGCAAAAAGAGATGCCTATATTTGGAACATATGTGCAAATGAACAGGTAGACCCATTCAAGAGACATCGTCAAAGCAACTGAAGGGCTCATGCAAACTGGACGGCCATATCCTGATCATATCATGAAAAAAAACCTTTACTTCATAGCTGTCATCCCGGGAACAGACTTGCGCAACAGGGTCAGGATTTTGAAAGAAGAAATGCGCGACAAGTACGGCGCACGAAAGGCGTTGAGTTCCCCGGCCCACATCACTTTGCAGCCACCGTTCAAGCGACAAGAAGAGGAGGAAGCACTGTTGTGCTCGGTCCTGGACGATTTTGGACGCCTGCAAAGTCCCTTTGAAATGACATTCAACGGATTCGGATGCTTCCCGCCCAGGGTTATTTATATCGGCATTGAAGATCACGGAAAACTCAAAGCCTTGCATCATCTTCTTAAAACAGCATTGAAGGAAAAATTGAATTTTACGTCAAATGAATTAAACAAGCGTTTTCATCCCCACATGACGATCGCGACACGTGATTTGGTGAAGGACACATTTTGGACAGCGTGGCCTGATTTTCAAAAACGCAAGTTTCATCATAAATTCACAGTAAAGGGTATCGCATTGCTCAAGCACAATGGAAGAACATGGGACATTTACAATACGTTTGCCTTTAAAAACACCGTAAGATGAAAAACATACTGGAAACGCCACTTCAACGCTTTGAAAATATTAAAGATTTCCCATTCACTCCACACTATTGCCAGGTGGACGATGGTTTGAAAATGCATTATGTCGACGAAGGTGAAAAGACCGGGCAGTTGGTTTTGTTGCTCCATGGTGAGCCCACATGGTCATACATGTACCGGCATATGATCCCGCCGCTTATCGACCAAGGGTATAGGGTCATTGCACCGGATCTTATTGGTTTTGGCAAGTCTGATAAATTCTCGGACAGGTCACAATATACATACAGCAATCATCTCAAATGGCTCAAAGCCCTGATCGTAGACCTGCAAATGACATCTATCAATATGTTCTGCCAGGACTGGGGTGGGCTGTTGGGGCTTCGGCTTGTGCCGGAAATGCCTGAACGGTTCAATAAGATCATTGCCTCAAATACTGTTTTGCCAACAGGCCACGTAAAAATGCCTGAAGCCTTCATGTTTTGGCGGGCTTATTCTCAAAAATCCGAAACATTTGATATGGGCAAGATCATTGATTCCGCCACTGTCAAGCCTTTGTCTGATGATACCAAGGCGGCCTATAACGCACCATTCCCCGACGAGACCTACAAGGCCGGAGCCAGGCAATTTCCCATGATCGTACCGGTGGCGGCAGATGACCCAGAATGTCTCTCAAACAAAGAAGCATGGGCATTCCTCAAAACATGGAAAAAACCGTTCCTGACGATCTATGGCGACGAGGACATGATCATGAAAGGCGCTGAAAAATTCTTCCAGGAAATGATACCGGGGGCCAAGGACCAGCCCCATAAGATCATCCATGCAGGGCACTTTATCCAGGAAGACGCAGGCCCATACCTGGCCAAGGCCATTTGCCAGTTTCTAGAAACTTCCTGAGACTGAAGATCGCATGACACCCTTATATTCAGATAAAAAATCAATCTTATGTCAAAATACTTCCTTGGCACGTTTGTTTTGATCATCGTCGCCGTCCTCATAAGCATTCCTTTAAAGGAGGACTTCCCTGTTGTTCAATATCTTGTCAAGCCATGCATCATGATCTCGTTAATTTTATGGTTCTGGACCAAAACAAAAAACATCCCTTCAATTGTCAAAGGTCCTTTTACATGTGCCTTGATCTTTTGTCTTTTAGGGGATATCTTCCTGATGTTTGATGGCAAAATATTTTTCTTGCTCGGCCTTGGCGCCTTCCTTATCGGTCATTTGGGATATGTTTGGACCTACAGCCTGGAGATGAATCCAAAGGATATACGATGGGGAAAGTCATTAATACCCCTCATTATTCTCGTTGTGTTCAATGCCCTCCTTCTTGTTGTTATTTTTTCAAAATTGAAAGACATGACTATTCCAGTCCTTGTTTATATGGCCGTGATCAGCCTGATGGCCCTGATGGGATACCTGAGACAGGGACATGTCAATGCTCTCTCTTTTTGTCTCGTTTTATCAGGTGTGATTTTGTTCGTTCTGTCTGACGCCTCCATAGCCCTGGCCAAATTTGCCTATCCTGATTGGAATCTCCGTTATTTCACACTTTTGACATATATGGTGGCGCAACTGTCGATCGTCTGGGGTGTCGCGGAGAATATCCTCCACCCCGCAGAATGACGTTCTCATAGCACGGGCAAAGACTGATCAGATCAATACAAAAAAAAGGTGGCCTCATAAATGAGCACCACCTTTTGATAGTTGATTTCTGAAGATTTACCTGGCAATATTAAAGCGTTTGCCGATGAGGTAATCGTCATTTGTTATTTGAAGGAAATAATTGCCGTTTGGCAAGTCAGAAAGATCGATGGATATGTTCTCCATGGCATTGGTATACAGGTTGTAAGCCAATCTTCCGGACATATCCATTACCCTGACATTGACCATTCCCGTAATTTCCAGAGCGGATAGCTCTATGTTGAGCTCGCCTTGCGTCGGATTAGGGAACACCTTGATATCAGATGGGTCCAGTATTTCTTCTACAGAGGATGTCGGATCGGCAAACAGGTATTCACCTGTATCTGTACGCAGGCTGGCATTCCATGTTCCGGCGACGCAAAGGATATTTGGTCCATCCTGAGTTCCGACACCTGATGGCCATGCAGGATCACCCCAGTTGACAGCCCAGTCGGCATTCGCCCTGAATTTGATCTCTCCGTCGACAAGATTGACGGGGTTGATAAAGAACCTGAATTCGTCAGCTGGATCTTTGGTCATAAATACATCGTCATCCCAGTTGGCAAATTCTGTCCCTGTGCCTATAATGCCAATGGTATCAAACACGATGATCTCCTTGAAATTGTATACCCCGGTGATGGAATGAAAATCGATGATGTATTCACCGGCAGTAACCGGAATATTGGCGCCATCCCTGACGGCAATACCGGAAGGAAAGTCTCCAGCACCCCAGTTGACAACCCAATCGTCATCCGCGCGGAATTTGGCCTCTCCATCAGTGAGAATTGTCCGCAAATGCCAAAGTGATGAATCAGCTTCATCGCGCATCATGTCGATGTCATCAGTCCAGCCGCCCGGTGTGGCATCACCTATGAGTCCCACCGTCTGATAAATGCCGACTTCCTCAAAATTGTAAATGAGGGTTTCGGTATTAAAAGTCACAAAGTACATCCCTGCTGTGACTGGAATATCAGGTCCTTTGAGTTCGGCCGTATCAGTTGGGAACCCGGTGCCGCCCCAGTCAAATACCCAGTCATCATTGGCGCGGAACTTTGCCGAGCCGTCTGTCAATTCAATCAGGACAGTCCATTTATTAGGATCATTGCCATCCTGGTCCATGTCAGTATCCGTATCCCAGCCACCGGGCGTGGCATCACCAATGATACCAATTGTTTCATAAGTGATGAGTTCTTCAAAATTATATTCACCCGACATGGTGTCTAATGTCACCATGTAGTCCCCGGCTTTGTCAATGGGAATGTCCGGTCCATCCTGGGTCCCAATCCCCATGGGAAAATCTGATGCACCCCAATTGACAGCCCAATCATCATCTTTCCTGAACTTGGCTGCACCCACTGTCAACGTGATAGGAACGAAGAACTTGTTGGGATCACCCTGGTCTTGGTACATATTCGTGTCTTCATCCCAGCCACCGGGTGTGGCATCGCCAATGATCCCAATATCGCTGTTGACATGAAAATTATACTCTCCTGTGCCGGAGTTGAAAGTAATATCGTAGTTCCCGCCAAATACAGGAATATCGGGCCCATCCTGGGTGCCTATGCCAGAGGGGAATTCAATGGCGCCCCAGTTTATCGCCCAATCATCATTGGCGCGGAACTTTACAACACCGTCAGTGAGATCCATATTCAATGTCCAAAGGGATGTGTCTGCGGCATCCTGTACCATGTCAGTATCCGTATCCCAACCACCCGGCGTGCCTGTGCCGATAATCCCTACAGTGGTGATCTGCCCAAAAGAAAAGACAGAAAATATGGTTAAAAATGCAAACAGTAAATATCTTTTCATGAGTTTTAATTTTTCCGTGAAGGATTAAAAATTTAGTCGGACATTAAATTAATAAATTCGATTGGAAATCTATGCTTAATTCTAAAAAAGATGTAACAAAAAGCCGAGATAAATTCATGGGATTAGGCTTAAAAATTGATACATTTGACAAAAGCGTGAATTAAATTTCTATCGATGAATAAATATATACCGAAGTGGTGTGTTTACACAGCTTCCATCCTGATTCTCTCTGGTTTCTCCCTGGCCCTCAATGGCCAAAGATTGATCTCAGGCACAGTCACAGATGCCAACACAGGAGAAACACTGATTGGCGCCAACATCCTGGTCAAGGACGCCTCCTCAGGAACCATTACCGACTTCGACGGTCGTTATGAACTGACTGTTCCGGAAGGCTTTGATATTCTGGTTTTTAGCTATACGGGATATGCATCGCAGGAAATTGTTCTGGGCGCTTCTGACATCATAGATGTCGCCCTTTCAGAAGGAGAACTGCTTGAAGAAGTTGTCGTGATCGGATACGGGACCGTCAAGCGGGAAGATGCCACGGGTTCCATTCAATCCGTGTCAAGCGAGAAATTCAACAAAGGTGCAATAACGGGGCCTCAGCAACTCCTTGCCGGCAAGGTTGCCGGTGTGGCTATAACGACAGGAGGAGACCCGGGTTCAGGGGCAAAAATACGGATCCGTGGGGAATCATCTCTCCAGGCATCCAATGACCCCCTGATCGTGATCGATGGCGTCCCTCTTGAAAGTGGCGGCATCTCCGGCAGCCGGAACCCCTTGAACGTGATCAATCCAAATGATATCGAAACATTTACTGTGCTCAAGGACGCTTCGGCAGCCGCCATTTACGGCAACAGGGCTGCAGGTGGCGTGATCCTGATCACCACAAAAAAGGGTGCGGTCGGAAGCAAACTCAAGCTAGGATACACAGGCAATGTCTCCATTGGCAAAGCTTCAAACAAAGTGGATGTGCTCACGGCTTCAGAGTACAGGGATGTCGTAGCAGAAAGGTTTGAGGAGGGACACCCCATCTTCGACCTCATGGGCGATGCCGATACAGACTGGCAGGATGAGATCTACCGGCAGGCGACCGGCTTTGATCACAATGTGAGCCTGTCGGGCGCGTTTGGCGATCTGCCCTACAGGGTCTCGCTGGGATATTCGGATATGGATGGGATTCTTAAAACGGACAATTTCAAGCGCTACACAGCAGGGGTGAATTTCAATCCTGGTTTGCTGGATAATACGCTGCAGTTGAACCTTCATCTCAAAGCCATGAAAACAAAGAATCAGTTCGCCAACCGCGGGGCTATTGGTAATGCCCTGAGCTTTGACCCGACCCAGGAGATCCTTGATCCGAATAGTGCTTACGGGGGGTATACAACATGGACCATTCCCAATGGCGCGCCGAGTTTGATCGCACCACGAAACCCTATGGCACTCCTCAATCTCACTGATGACCAATCCGATGTATCCCGGTATATCGCGAATGCATCAGCAGATTACAGGCTCTGGTTTTTACCCGACTTGCGGGCCAATCTGAATGTTGCTTTTGACTACTCTAAAGGCGAAGGAACTTACATTGTGCCCACAAACGCCGAATTCGCCTTTGATAACATCAACGGCGGAGGTGTCAATAATGAATACAACCAGACAAAAGAGAACAGTCTCCTGGAATTTTACCTGAATTATAAAAAGGACATTGAAGTCCACAGTTTCGACATCATGGGCGGTTATTCCTGGCAGCATTTTTATGTGGACAACTACTTTAAGAACAGCGACGCCGCAGGAACCCCGGCTGAAACCACCGAAGGCTTTGACCCAGCCGAATACTACCTCCTGTCTTTATTTGGACGATTCAATTACGGTTTTGACGATCGTGTCCTGGCCACCGTAACCCTGAGACGTGACGGGACATCCCGATTCTCACCTGAAAACAGGTATGGCCTGTTCCCGGCAGCAGCCCTGGCCGTTAAACTCGTGGACAATACAAAGGACATGTTCAATAATTTCAAGCTCAGGATGGGCTATGGTATTACGGGGCAGCAGGAAATTGGTGACTATTACGCCTACCTCGCGAGGTACCAGATCGGTTTTGAAAACGCGCAATACCAATTTGGAGACACGTTCGTGACGACGATCCGTCCAAACGGTTATGATGCCAATATCCGATGGGAGGAAACGGCCACAGCGAATATCGGACTTGATTTCTCCATCATCCGTGACCGCCTTTCAGGTTCTCTTGACCTGTACCAGAGAAAAACGAAAGACCTCCTGAACAGGATCCCCGTCCCTGCGGGTACAAACCTGACGAACTTCATAACAACCAATGTCGGGAACATGGAAAACCGGGGTGTGGAACTGGCGTTAAACATGACACCGGTCATGACTGAAAACGTATTGTGGGATTTTGGGTTCAATGTCGCATACAATGAAAATGAGATTACAAAATTGACTGTGGTAGATGACCCGACCTACGATGGAATACAAACCGGAGGCATTGCCGGCGGTGTCGGTAGTACCATTCAGATACACAGTGTAGGATTTCCACCTGCATCATTTTATGTGTATGAGCAACTTTATGACGAATCCGGCAATTTTCTTGAGGGCCAATTCCTGGATCAGAATGAAGACGGCATTGTGAATTCGGATGACAGGTACAGGTATGAAAAGCCGGCCGCGGATTACTCTTTTGGTTTCACAAGCAATTTCACCTTTCACGATATTGATTTTTCATTTGCCGGAAGGGCGCTTGTCGGAAATTATGTGTACAACAACGTCCAGACAGATATGGGATATCTCGACAGGCTCTTCAGTTCGAGCGCAACATTATGGAATGTGCACCAGTCGGCAGTCGATCTCAATGTCAACTCCCAGGGCAACCTGACGTTCAGTAATTATTTTGTCAAACCGGCATCTTTCCTGAGAGTCGACCACTTCACCCTGGGATACAATCTCAAAAATCTGACCGGGCAAAATATCAGGGTCTATTCAACGGTCCAAAACCCGTTTGTGATCACAGGGTATGACGGCCTGGACCCGGAAACGTTTAGCGGTATTGATAACC